>CANRFG010000017.1 GCA_947629815.1 uncultured Bacilli bacterium | reverse complement strand
TTTTTCAATAATATCTAAAATTTTTCAAAATAAAAGACAAATAAGTAATTTATTTTACCTATTTGTCAACAGTCTGATATACTTAGTTATACTAGGTATATTTTATTTATATTTTATGGTATAATTGTTTCGGTGGTAATTATGGTATATTTAGATTACAGCGCAACAACACCTGTAAATAAAGAAGTATTGGAAAGTTTTGATAAAGCATGTTTAAATTATTTTGCTAATCCAAATTCTTTACATAAATTAGGAGTTGAATCAAAAAAATTGATAGATGATGCAACAGACCAAATAGCGTCTATATTAAAAGTAAAACCAAGCGAAATAATATATACAAGTGGGTCTAGTGAATCAAATAATCTTGCTATTAAAGGAATTGCTTTAAAATATAAAAATAGAGGAAAACATATAATAACATCTCCTCTTGAACATTCATCTATTTATGGACCACTTAATTATTTAACAGATAATGGATTTGAAGTAGATTTTGTTAAATTAGATGAAAATGGAATGGTTGATTTAGATAATTTAAAAACATTAATTAGAGATGACACTATACTTGTTAGTATCGCATCAGTTAATAGTGAGATAGGATTACTTCAACCAATAGAAGAAATCGCACATATTGTAAAACAACATCCTAAATGTTTTTTTCATGTTGATATGACACAATCAATAGGTAAGGTAAATATACCTCTTGATAATATTGATTTAATGAGTTTTTCTGCTCATAAAATATATGGAATAAAGGGAATTGGTTGTCTAATTAAAAAAGAAAAAATATCACTTGAACCTTTAATACATGGAGGAAAAAGTACTACTGTATTTAGAAGTGGTACTCCAGCTACTCCTTTAATAGTTTCAATATCTAAAGCTTTACGCCTTGCTACTACTAATTTAGAAGAAAAATATAAAAATGTTTTAGATAAAAACAATTATTTAAAAGAAAATTTAAAAAAATATGATAATGTATATATAAATAGTAATGATAAATCAATACCTTATGTTTTAAATATTAGTGTAATAGGAATAAAACCTGAAACTATGTTACATGCATTAGAGATGGATGATATATATATATCTACACAAAGTGCATGTTCAACAGGTGATAAATCAAAACCTGTTTTCGCACTTACAAATGATGAGAAAAGAGCTGTATCTAGTTTAAGAATAAGTATTTCTAATAATACGACAAAAGAAGAATTAGATTTATTTTTAAAATCATTTGATAAAAATTATAATAAATTAATGTTAAAGTAGGTGAAATATGAAAATACTTAAATTTAATGCAATTTGGTGTAGTGGTTGCTTAGTTATGAAACCAATTATAAATGAAATAAAAAAACTATATCCAGATATACAATTTATAGATTATGACTATGATATAGATGAGGAAATGGTAAATAAATGGGAAGTAGGTACATTAATACCTGTTATGATATTTGTAGATGAAAATGATAAAGAAATAACTCGTTTAAGAGGAGAAAAAACTAAAAAAGAAATAATAGATACAATAGAAGGAATAATAAATGAAAAAAATTAAATATTTATTCGTATTTCTTTTATCTTTCTTATTTATTTTACCAAATGTAAGTGCAGAAGAAAAAAAACAAGTAAATCTATACTTATTTCATTCAAATACTTGTAGTCATTGTAAAGCAGAAATACAATTTTTAAATGAGTTAAATACTAGATATGATAATTTAAATCTTATTTTATATGAGATAAATGATTCAAAGGAAAATAAAAATTTAATGATAGATATAAAAGAAAAGTTAAAGATAGATGACCCAACAACTCCTTTTACTGTTATAGGAGATTATTACTATATTGGATTTAATGATGGCGTAAAAGAAGGAATAGAAAAATTAGTGGATGAATATTCAACTAATGAATCATATGATGTAATAGCTGATATTTTAAATGGAAAAGATGTTTCTCATTTTAAAATTAAATATGGACAAATAGATAAAATTTCAACTATATTTGGTGAAATAGACCCAGCTAAAATATCATTACCTGTTTTATCTATAATACTTGGTACAATAGATGGCTTTAATCCTTGTGCCATGTGGGTATTAATATTTTTAATTACTATGTTATTCAATATGGAAAATAAAAAAAGGAAATGGGCACTAGGTATAACATTTTTAACTGCATCTGCAGTAGTATATTTACTATTTATGTTTGTATGGCTTGAACTTGCAAAGGAATTATTAACAACAATAACTTGGCTTAAAATATTAATTGGTATTATTGCTTTAGTAGGAGCATTTATAAATATTAAAAGTTTCATAAAATCAGTTAAAGAAAAAGATAGTGGTTGTGAAGTTGTAGATAGTAGTAAAAGAAAAAAAATAATTAATAAAATTAAAAAATTTACTTCTGAAAAGAGTTTTTTACTTGCTATGATAGGTGTTATTGCGCTTGCTTTTTCAGTAAATGCAATAGAACTTGCTTGTTCTGCAGGACTACCTGTTCTTTTCACAAATGTTTTAGCGATTAACAATGTTAGTTTTTTTGAAACATGTATATACATATTTATTTATATATTCTTCTTCTTAATAGATGATTTAATAGTATTCTTTGTTGCGATGTTTACCTTAAATATAAAAGCAATATCTACTAAATATACTAAGTATTCACATTTAATAGGTGGAATTATAATGTTACTTATTGGAATACTTATGATTTTTAAACCAGAATGGCTAATGTTTAATTTTTAAAGCGCATTATTGTGCTTTTTTTTTATACAAAATAAAATTGTTACTGGTTATTTGAATTATTTATTTTTAATCTGTAATTGCATATAGTTTGTGTTTGTTTTTTGAGTAAATTCTATGTTACTGAGGATAATTATTTTATATTATTCCTTTAATAGAAATATATAAATTATTAATTGATTAGAAATAAAAATATTTCTAATTTTTTTTTGAAAATAAATTTAAAATAAGTACATACTAATAGTGATTAAAGGAGGAAAGTTTTAAATGAATAAAAGTAATAATATAGTTTTTGGAATATTACTTAGTGTAGTAGTAATATTATTTATATCTTCAATAAGTTTAGTTGTATATAACAATTTTCATAATACAAATAACACTTTACAAAATAATATTAAACAAATAGATATTGATAGTGAAGAAGTTAAAAATTTAATTTATCCTACATATAATAGAAATACCATACCTTATTGGGAATATAAAGATATTACAATAGAAAATTTGGGATTATTAAATATGGTTAGAGATTCTATTAAAGCTTTAGAGCCAACTTCTACAGATAATAAAAATAATATAAAATATTATTCAGCATCTAAAATACAAGAAAATTTTCACAAAATATTTGGCCCAGATACAACATTTACTAATTATGATATTATTGGTGAAGAAACTTGTGAGGGAGCCACATATAACAATGAAGATAATACATATTCAATTAGTGAGTGTAATAACACTACAGAAAATAATAATTGGGATTATATAGTTAAACTATATAAAGCAGAACAAGACGATAAAAATATATATGTTTACTATTATGTTCAACCTTATTATTGTATAGATGAATTAGGATGTTACTTGTTTGATAGACAAACTAATGATGTTCTAAATGCAGGAGGAGAAGTAGTAGGATATACAAAAAAATTTGATGATAAAGTAACTAAACAACAAATAGAAGAAGAAGTAAATAAAATGATAAATAATGAACAAGTAGATACATATAAATTTACATTTAAAAAACAAAGCGATAATAAATATTACTTTTATAGTGGAGAATGGTAAAATCCATTCTTTTATTTTTCAGTCTCACAAGAAATATTTAAAATAATACCAATTATTAACATATAACTAAGTAAACTTGAGCCACCATAACTTATAAATGGAAGTGTAATACCTGTTATAGGTAACAATCCAAAAGTCATACCAATATTTTGTATTTGCTGATATAAAATCATTCCAATTATGCCAGAAATAAAATAAGTATTTATACCTAACTTTGTTTTTTTCGCAAGCATTATTAACTTAATATCAAATATAGCTAAAAATAACAAAAGTAATAAACAACCTATAAATCCAAAATTATTTGCGAAAACTGCAAATATAAAATCAGTTTGAGGTTCTGGAAAATATATTGGAGTATTATTTAATCCCATACCAAATAAGCCTCCACTACCAATAGCTGCAATTCCATTTGTTAATTGATAACCACTATTATTATTCCAATCTACCAATCTATCAATTCTTAAGAAAAAACTAGTTCCAAAAATATTTATAAATAAGTCATTATTTAAGAAAAAAGTAAGTAATATAAAAGCAATAAATGCACCTAGTAATGAAAATAACATAATAAACCAACCATACCTTATTCCAGATACAAACAACATTATAACCATTATAAGTAGGTAAATTAAAACTATACCTGTATCAGGTTGTAAAAAAGTTAAAACAGATGGAATAAAAACAATTAATGCTATTTTAAATATAAATATTAATTCTTCTTTAACTGTTGGATTTTTATATTTTTTATTAAACTCATCTATTTTTTTCGCAAGCATAATGACGAGTATTATTTTCATAAACTCACTAGGTTGTATTGTACCAATTCCAGGTATTACAAACCAACATTTAGAATTATTAATAGTAGGTGCGAAAAAAAGTAGAAGTAATAAAATAATATTTCCAATTATGTAAAATATTTCAATATGTTCATATATAAACTTATTTTTAGTTAATACTATAATAATAATTAAGATAATACCAATTATATACCAAATTAATTGCTTTAAAGCTAAATTTTCAACATTAATAAGTAATTTATTTGAACTATATACAGTAAGTATGCTTACTATCATAAATACTACAATAGATATAATAAAAAAATAGTCCATTTTAGTACTTTTAAATCTTTTCATAAACTTCACCCATTATAATAGTTTACATAAATTGTAATAAATATTCATTTAAAATAAATATTGTAAAATTTTTAAATAATGTTATAATATATGCTAATGTTTCAAGCAGGAGGTAGTAAAATGTTAAGCAAAATATCTAAAATTGTACCTTATCAAAATACAAAACGTTCATATATATTAGATGAAGAAAATGCTTTAATACTTGTTAAAGATGCTATAAATAAAAGCAATATATTTACATTAATACATGAAAGAATAACTGATGCAAAATTGATTAAATTAAATAAAATAGATATACCAAATTATAATTTTTATATTCCAGAAAAAGAGTTATTTATTCCTAAAACAACATTATTTAAGATACAAGGTAAATATGGATATGATGCTTTGTATGATTATAAAAAAGCTAAATTTGTTATACCACAAGGTAAATGGGATTCAATAATATTTAATCAAAATGGTGTAAACTTATTAAAAAAATATAATGGTTTTATTGCATATTTTGAAATAAAATCAAATTTAACAAGTAATGATATATATTCATATAAAAATATATTTGATAATAAAATTATAATAAATTCATTTAGTTATAGGGATGGATATTACTATGGTATATTAAACTTAGATGGTACTATTAGAGAAAATAAACTTTTTAAAAGTAAAGAAAGAGATTTTACTAGAATTGAAGAAGTAATAGATTTAAATAATTATGAAACATTAGAACAATTTAAAAATGAAAGACAACAAATTTGTGAAATAGAAAAACAAAAACAAATAGAAAACTATTTTAATGAAGAAAAAGCAAGAGAAGAAGCTTTTAAAGTTTTAAAGTTAAATAAATAAGTTGATAAAAAATAAAATAATGTGTATAATTATCTTGGTGATAATATGGAATATTTACAATATATAATAATAATTGCTATTTTAGTTATTATAGCTATAGCTATAACTAAATCTAAAAAGAAAGATTTTAAAATAGAAATAAATAAGTTAGTTGAATATTTAGGTGGAAAAGATAATATAGTAGATTATGCTTTCCAAAAATCTAGATTTATAGTTAATTTAAAAAATACAGAAATAGTTAATAAAGAAGCTATACAAAAGATGGGGGCACAAGGAATTGTTGAAGTTGATAATCAACTTAAAATAATACTTGGTAGTGAAGCAAAGCAATTAAAAAAATATATTGATGATTTAATGTGATAAATATCTTCACATTTTTTCTTTATTCGACAAATTATGACAGATAAGTGTTGTAAAATTGTAGATAAGGAAATGGGGTTATATGGATATGTTAGCGATTATATTAATCAATAGTATTTTTGTATTGTTTCCTCTTTTATGTTACATAATTTATAATATTTGTATGGAAAATTCATCACAACAGAAAAAAGAATTTTTCCTTGATTTCGCGCTTATATCGTCATGTTATTTAATAATGAGGTATGGGCTTGTTTCATCGTCTTTAGTTCCTAATTTAATGTTTCATATACCTTTAATACTTGCATACTTACTAAATAGAAAAGTAAGTATTGTAATATTATCTATTATTGGATTGGTATATTATAGCTCATATGATTTTGGTATATTTGTTGTATCAGCAGAGTATATATTGTATTTTATTTTATATATACTTAAACAAAAATATAAAAAATTAGATTATTTATATGTAAGATTATTTGTTTTTTTAAACACATTAATAACATTTATATGGTTAATTACTGATGAATCTATATTAGATTTATCTTGGAATCTTATAATAGTATGTTTATTTTATTATTTTTTAGTATATTTAATAATAGATATATTTAAAAAATCTGAACAAATGACAAAAATATATAATAGTTTAAAAGATTTAGAAAACATGAAAAATTTACATGAAAGTATATTTAAAATAACTCATGAAATAAAAAATCCTATAGCTGTATGTAAAGGATACTTAGATATGTTTGATGTAAATAATATAGAACATAGTAAAAAATATATACCAATAATGAAAGATGAGATTAATAGAACATTAATATTATTACAAGATTTTCTTTCATTAAATAAAATAACAATTGAAAAAGATATTTTAGATATTAATTTATTATTAGAAGATGTTATAGATAACTTTAGATTACTCTTAAAAGAAAAAAATATAACTTTAAAATATAAAGATATGGACGATGAAATGTTTATAGAAGGGGATTATAATAGATTAATACAAGTATTTATAAATATTGTTAAAAATAGTATTGAAGCAATTGGAAAAAATGGTGCGATAAAAATAGAGGTAAATCAAACAGATAATGAAATAGAAATAAGGGTACATGATAGTGGAGAAGGTATAGATAAATCAGACATGGAAAAATTAAAAAAACCTTTTTTTACAACAAAACAGAATGGAACAGGACTTGGAGTTGCGCTTTCTAATGAAATAATAGAAGCACATGGGGGTAAATTAGAATATGAATCTACAATAGGGAAAGGAACAACAACAATTGTTACATTAAAGAAAAGTTAAAGAAAAAGTGTATTATGATATCTTAATGTATCATTTATACACTTTTTTAATTTGCTTCTATATATATGTTTTTATCAAATTCATGTAGATTATTTTTAAGTTTAGTACTTATTTCTTCTAATTTTTCAGTATCTATTAAGAAGAAATCATGAATTAATACAGGTTTTCCATCACTAGTAGTAGGGTCATCCCAAGTTAAATCAATATGTAACCATTCATTATCTATAAATACTAAGTTCCAAACATGTTCATCATTTACTATTTTGTAATTTTTAAGACCTAGTTTATCTAAAAATATTGACATTAAATCACTATATCCAGAACAAACTGCAATTTTCTCAGATAATGCAACAGAAGCTTTATTAGAATGATTTTTATCTATATTTAATGATGTATCATATTGAATTAAGTTTATTATATAATCATGAAAAGCCTTAATTTTTTCTCTAGTAGTCATATCATCTGTAATATTTTGTTCTATTATTTTGTTTATTTCACTATCTATATATTTTATTTCATCATCACTATATAGTTTTTCTATTGTTATATTAACTTTACCTAAAGTAGATATACTATATGAAAAATATTTATAACTATTATATGGACTAACCATATTATTTATATTAGATAAATCATCAGATTCTTCTATTATACTAGAAATATCATCATAACAACTACTATAATCTAAATCACAATAAAATTCGAAATTATCCCAACCATTATTTAATATAGTATAAAATATGTTTAATAAATCTTGTTTATTTTCTGGTTTAAAATTAGTAGTATCAGATACATAATTATAGTCATAATTTTTATAATATAAATTTGCTTCTTTTGTAACAATATTTTTATTTATAACAAAATTTTCTAATACAAAATTATATATAGTTTTTCTATATGTATAACCTAAATATAATACTCCAAGCAATAATAAACATTTAATAAAATTTTTCATTAAATCACCTATATTATATAGTATATCAAAAAGTATTAAAATAATAATTTAAAATAAAAAAAAAGTAAAATTATTACATTTCATTTACTTTTTTAGTTAATCTTGATTTGTTTCTTGCACAGTAGTTTTTAGTAACAACACCAGAAGAAGTTGCTTTATCGATTTTTTTAATAGCTACTTTTAAATTCTCATTAGCTTTATCTTTATCTTTAGCTTTAACTGCTTTTTCTACATTTTTAATAGCAGTTTTCATACTTGCATCGAAAGTATTATTTGTTTCCTTTCTTTTTGCGTCACTTAAGATTTTTTTCTTAGCATTTTTCATATTTGGCATAATATTCACCTCCATGTCAATAATACTTATAACATTTTAACAAAAAAATGATAAAAAAGCAAATAAAATTAATATTTTTTTTAATATTGATAAAAATATTAAAAGGTGATGTCTATGAATAATGAGATTGACATGTCAAAATATGATGTAAGAACAGATTTATTAGTAGAAACAATTAAAGATAATAATGACATAAAACAAAATGTAAAAACAATTGATGATATTAAAATTACTGAAGTATTAATAGATGAAGAAAGCGAAAAAATAATTGGTAAAAAAAAGGGTAATTATGTAACTATAGAATTTGATGATGTAACTGATTATACAAATAAAGAAAAAGTTAAAAAAGTTTTTTCAGATGAACTAAAAAAAATGATTAAAAATTTGAAACTTAAAGATAATCCATATTGTTTAGTAGTTGGACTTGGAAATGAAAAGTCTACTCCAGATTCTTTAGGGCCTACATCAATAAATAATATAATAGTAACATCTCATTTATTTGAAATACAAAACATTGAAGGATTTATGAAAGTAAGTGCGATAAATCCTGGAGTTATGGGACAAACAGGAATTGAAACTAGTGATATAATCTTAAGCATTGTAAAAAAAATTTCTCCTGATTTTTTAATAGTTATTGATTCACTTGCTAGCGGTTCAATAGAAAGAGTAAATAAAACAATACAAATGACAGATACAGGAATTCACCCTGGAAGTGGTATTGGTAATAGTAGAAAAGAAATAAGCAAAGATAAAATAAATATACCTGTTATAGCGATAGGAGTTCCAACTGTTGTAGATGCAAATATAATTGTTTCAGATACTATAAATTACATGTATAAACATTACGCATTTAATAAAACATTTATGAAAAGTTCTATGAGTAAACTAACAGTAGGAGGAGTAAATTATTTAAAAAAAGATATTAATATAGATGAAGATGATAAAAAAAATTTATTTGGTATAATAGGTACTTTAACTAATGATGAATTTAGGCAATTAATATATGAGGTTTTAACTCCAATTGGTTATAACATGATGGTAACACCTAAAGAAATAGATTTTGTAATAGAGAAATTAGGAGATATAATAGGAAATGGTATAAATCGTGCGCTTCATAATAATGTTGATAATATTTAATACTACAAATTTTAAAAGTAGTATTTTTTTTGACAAAATATATATTCATATGCATATATAATAGGAATATACTAAAGTAGGTGAAATATGAATAAATTTAAAAGTAAAAAGAAAATAAAAATAAAATTTAGATATTTAATATATGTAGTTATAGTATTTTTAATTTATGAATTATTTATTTATGTTTCAACAAATTTAAAAATTGTTAGAACAAATGAACAATTTATTTCAAGAATTCTTTCAAATTCAAATTATCATTTAGCTTATAATCAAAATTATAATAATTTATTTAGTTATATTCTAAGAAAGTATATTAATAATCCTACTGAAATACTTAAAAATCAAAATGAAAATAAAATAACTATATCACAAAATTTAATGTTTAGTTCATATGAACAACAAAAAACAATTTATATTTATAGTACACATGATTTAGAAGAGTATGATAATTCTATTTTAAAAAATTATAACATAACTACAGATGTCAATATGGCTAAAATATTGCTTTCAAAAAAATTAAATGATTTAGGATTTAATGTTATTATTGAAAATAAAAAAACTTCTGAAATTTTAAAAAATAATAATTTAGATGATTCTTTTAAAGCTAGTAGAATTTATTTACAAGAAACAATAAAAAATAATGATATAGATTTGTTTATTGACCTACATAGTGATGATGTATCAAGAGATATAACAACAACAGAAATTGATAATAAAAAATATGCTAAAGTTATCTTTTCTGTTGGAAGGAAAAATAAAGATTATATGAATAATTATAATATTGTAGAAAATTTAAATAGAAAGATAAAAGAGAAATATCCAGATTTAACTAGAGGTATTATTTTAGATGATAACTCTACATATAATCAAGATTTATCTAGTAATATGATTCTTATTAATATAGGAGGATATCAAAACACTATAGATGAAGTACTTAATACAATTGATTTAATATCACCATTAATAAAGGAGATTTGTTATGAAAAAGCAGAAAACAGCTAATATTATTTTTAAATATTTGTTTTTAATGAGTTTTATTGCATTTTTAACGATATATTTTTCTCAAGCAACAGGATATTATGAATACGAACAATATAAAAAAAAGGAACTTACGGAAGAACAAATAAGGCAGTTTGAAAAAGATATTGAAGAAGGAAAAGAAATCGATATTCAATCTTATTTAAAACCTGCTAAAAACTTTGAAAATAAAATTTCAAATGCTAGTCTTACTATATCAGATACTATATCTGAATATATGTCAAAAGGTATTGAATTTGTATTTGGTGGTATAGGTAAATTAATAGAGGAGTAATATTGACTTTAAATAATATTTGGTGTTATAATTTAAAAGAAAAAGAGAGGAGTAAGTATTTATGTTTTGTAAAGAATGTGGTTCTAAATTATCTGAAAACGCTAAATTTTGTTCAAAATGTGGAGCAAGTTGTGGTGAAGTAAAGAAGGAAAAAACTACAAAAGCTGAAAAAGTAGAAAAAAAGGAAGTTAAGGCATTAACAAAAGATGAAATAATAGCAGGAGATACAAAAGTATTTAAAATAGTTTCTTATCTTGGAATACTTTGGATTTTAGGAATATTCTGTGGTTCTAAAAACGACCCTAAAGTTAGATTCCATGTTGGTCAAGGAATTATATTAACAATAGCTTTAGTAGCAGTATCTATTGTTTCAGCAATTTTAACTGCAGTAATTGCATCTCTATTCACAGTACAAACATGGCTTGGAATAAATGTAGGAGTTTCAGGAGTTGGACTATTCTTAATTGGATTAATTAATTTAGTTTGTTATGGTGCTTATATATTCTATGTAGTATTAGGAATTATTAATGCAGCTAAAGATAGAGAAAATAAACTACCATTAATTGGAAATCTTGCATTTTATAAATAATCAACTTTATAGTTGATTTTTTTTTAATTTTTTTAAATATTACATATTTTAAAAATCTGTAATAAATAATATAAGAAAATAACGCAGATTTTAAAAATTGGTTAAGCAGATTTTTAAAATTGGTAAAAAAAATATAACAGAATTTAAAAATTGCTGATTTTACAATGAAAAAAACAAATGATATTCTTACCTCATAAGGAGGTAATGTATTGTCAACAATGAAATTATTAGACCCAACTTATGATTATATATTTAAAACAATAATGTTGGACAAGGAAAATGAAAAGTATTTAAAAAAATTAATAAGTTTAATAACGAATATAGATATTAATTGTTTAGAAGATATGCATATAGAAAATATAGAACATAATATAAAAAATGTAAAAGATAAAAGATTAAAATCAGATATAATAATAACAGCAGGTAAATATATAATAAATTTAGAAATGAATAGAGATTATTATGAAGGAATAATAGAAAAAAATAGTATGTATATGCATAAAATAATGGCAGACCAAATGATGGTAGGAGATAAGTATAAAGATATAAAAACAGTAATACAAATAAATTTTGATAATTATAGTAAATTTGAAGGAGAAAAAGCAGTATATAGATTTGTTATGCAAGAAGAGGAAACAAAAGAAGTATTAAGTAAAAAATTTAAAGAATATCATGTAGACCTTGCATATATAAGAAAAAAATGTTATGATAAGGAAGAAACAAATCTGCTAGAGAGATATTGTATGCCATTAGTAATAGAAAAAATAGAAGAATTAGAAGAAAAAGTGAAAGGTGATGAGATATTGGAAAGTTTAGCGATGAAAATGACAAGATTATTAGAAGAAGAGAAAATATTAGGATTATATGATGCAGAAAAACAAGAGAAAATGGTAAAGGATGCCCAAATAGAATATGCAACTAAATTGGGAAAACAAGAAGGGGAAAAGATGGGATTTCAAAGAGGAGAAAAGATAGGCGCCTTAAAAGATAGGAAAAACATAATAGAAAATATGTTAAAACAAGGACTAGATTGTAATACAATATCAAAATATACAAATATAAGTGTAGATAGTATTAATGAAATATTAAAATAATAGAAAGTATGAGTTTTTATATCAAGTGGGATTTCTCACTTTTTTATTTTTTTATAAATAAAAAAATGTTCAAAATTGAACATTTATTTGAATAGATTTTTAAATAGAGAATTTCCTATTTTTCTTCCTAAAGTATTAAGTGTACTATTAGTTAATTTGGTAGCTGCCTTTTCAATCTTACTAGTTTTTTTCTTTTCTGTTTTTTCTTTTTTTACCTCTTTAACAGGAGCTTCCTCATTTTTTAATAATTCATTTATTTTTTCATAAGCAGAATTATCATCAATTCTATTTTCATATTTTTGATAAAATTGACTATTTTTTATTACCTCTTGTCTTTTAATATCATCAATAGTTCCCATTAAACTTTGTGGTGGAAGTATTGTTACTTTTTCTACTATGGTAGGTTCTCCTTCCTCATTTTGTACAGAAATTAAAACTTCACCTGTTTTTAAACTTTTAATAGCTTCTTCAGTATCAAAATTGGGATTACTTCTAAATGAATTACAAGCAGTTTTAATAGCTTTTTCATCATTTTTTGTATAATATCTAAGTACATGTTGAATTCTATTTCCAAGTTGAGATAATATTTCATCAGGTATATCACTAGGACTTTGTGATATGAAATAAAGACCTATACCTTTAGAGCGAATTAATTTAACTATTTGAACAATTTGTTTAATTAAATGTTCTGGCATCTCAGAAAAAAGTAAATGTGCTTCATCAAAGAAAAATGCAATTTTTGGCTTATCTATATCACCAACTTCTGGTAAAGTATTATAAAGATTTGTAAGCAACCATAATAAGAAAGTTGCATATAAAGTTGGTTTTTGAAATAAAGTTACAGCATGTAATATATTAATAAATCCATATCCATTATTAACATCAAACTTAATAAAATCTTTAATATCAAAATCAGGTTTTCCAAAGAAATAATCGCCACCTTCTTCTTCTAAAGAAAGCAGATTTCTTTGTATAGAACCAATACTTTGTGAAGTAATATTACCATATTGTAAAGTATAGTCTTTTCTTTTTTCTCCAACATAAGTAAGTAAAGCTTTTAAATCTTTTAAATCAATTATATCAAGATTTTCATCTTCAGCAATCTTAAAAACAATAGTTAAAACACCTTCTTGAGCATCGGTTAAATTAAGCATACGAGATAATAATTTAGGTCCTATATTTTTAATTGTTGTTCTTATAGGGTGTCCAAAATCTCCATATACATCCCAAAATTCAGTAGGGAAGCTACTAAAAGAAAAATCTTCTAAATTTAAATCTTGAATCCTTTTATTTACATTTTCATTTTCAATGCCTTTAACGCACATACCAGCTAAGTCGCCTTTAACATCAACTAAAAAAACAGGTATACCACATGAAGAAAAACTTTCAGCAAGAACTTTTAAAGTAATTGTTTTTCCGCTACCACTCGCACCGGTTATAATACCATGTCTATTTGCCATTTTTGGTAATAAATAGACACTATTATTTTCATTTTTTCCAATTAAAATCTTATCATTAATATACATATTATTCTCCTTTGTTACTATACACAATATATATAAAATAAATAAAAAAGTCAATATATAAGATTTACATATTAAAATATAAATGGTATAATACATGTATAGAAAATAGGTGTTATATGAAAAAAGGATTTACATTAATTGAAATGCTTGCTGTTATAACTATAATTGGAATTATTGGAACAATTGCTTTTATAACAGTAGATAAATCTATAAAAGATAGTAAAAATAAATTATATGATGCACAAGTACAATCAATATACGATGGAGCAGAAGCTTGGGTATATGATAATATCAATATAGTAAATAATAAAGAATTTTATTGTATAAAATTAAGTGAACTACAAGATAAAGGATATGTAGAAAAAGATTTAATTAATCCAAAAGATGATGTTAAATTTGATCCAAATTTATTTGTAAAAATAACAGATACAATATATGGATATGATTATTCAATAGATGAAACAGAAGGGTGCTGATAAGAAGTACCTAGTTTTTTTTTAATTTATGTTATATAATATATTTGGTGATTTGATGAAACGATTAACATTGTTCAGTTTAATCATAGTATTAATAGACCAAATTATTAAATTAATAGTTACTAATAGTATGAATATTTATGAAAGCATACAAGTAATTAACAATTTTTTAAATATTACTTATGTTAGAAATATAGGAGCAGCTTTTAGTTTATTAAGTGGTAATATATTTTTATTATCTTCAGTTTCTATAATCGCACTTATTTTAATATATATATTTTTACTAAAAGATAAAAAATTAAGTAAAATACAAATATATTTATATTCATTATTAATAGGTGGAATAATAGGAAACTTAATAGATAGAATATTTAGAAGATATGTAGTTGATTATATAGACCTAAATATATTTGGTTATAACTTTCCTGTATTTAATTTTGCTGATATATGCATAGTTTTTTCAGCTATAATTTTATTAATATTAAGCATCAAGGAGGAAAAACATGAAACACATAGTAAGTGATTTAAAACAAAATGAAAGAATAGATAACTATTTAATGAAAATTTTAAATAAAAGTAGGTCTAAAACACAACAACTAATAAAAGATGGAAATGTTTTAGTAAATGGAAATCAAATAAAAAATAGTTATGTTGTTAAAGAAAATGACACTATAGAAGTAAACGAAGTAGAAGAAAATCAAATTACTGCAAGCCCACAAAAAATGGACTTAGATATAGTTTATGAAGATGATGATATAATAGTTGTAAATAAACCAAATGGTTTAGTTGTACATCCAGCTGTTGGAAATCCAAATAATACACTTGTTAATGGACTTATGTATCATTCAAAAAATTTAAGTAAAATCAATGGTGAATTTAGACCAGGTATCGTACATAGAATAGATGCTTATACAACAGGATTATTAGTAGTCGCTAAAAATGATTATGCTCATGAATTCTTAGCTAAACAATTAGAAGAAAAAACAACACATAGAAAGTACATAGCGTTAGTTTGGGGTGTAATTAACCATGATACAGGTACTATAGATGCACCTATAGGTAGAGATAAAACAGATAGAAAAAAGATGGCTGTAACAAGTGAGAATAGTAAAAATGCAATAACTCATTTTAAAGTACTTGAAAGATATAAAAATGCAACATTAATAGAACTTAAATTAGAAACAGGAAGAACACATCAAATAAGAGTTCATATGAATTATATAGGACATCCTGTTGTAAATGACCCTGTTTATGGTAAGAGAAAACTTATAGATAATACAGGACAATGTTTACATGCTAAAGAACTAGGATTTATTCATCCAACAACAAAAAAATATATGAGTTTTGATTCACAATTACCAGAAAAATTCATAAATATTTTAAACATTATAAAGGAGGAGTAATATGGAAATGGTTACAAAAAGTGATGAATTAGTAATGAAACTATTGCATTATTTTATAACAGAAAAAGGATATAGTCCAATTGTTTTGCATGGTGCGAAAGATGAAATATGGCTAGAAAATTTGAATGGGGATTATAAAATAGTAAGAATAGTAAGTAACTATATTCATAATGACGAACAATTTGATTTCGATATTCTTAAAACAAAACAAATAGTTAATAAAATTAAAAGAACGACTTTTTCACTTAATATTAATACTTTAAGTATATTTATAAATTTAGGAGAAAATGTTAATTTAGATAAAACATATTCAAATATAGATGTAGTTAAACTAACAGAATTTGAAGATATCAAAAATTATAAATTTGTTATGGAAGTATTTCCAGATATAACAAAAGAAACAGATTTTAAAGAAAAAGGATTTGAATTATTTTTAAAATTAACAGGAGATATTACAAAGAAAAATGAAATAGAAGGAATGAAAGCAGAAGAGACTTTTAAAATAAAAAAACCCATAGTAACAGTTACTTTAATAATTATAAATGTTTTAGTATTTTTATTAATGTATTTACTTGGAAATGGAAGTAATGATGCTTTAACTCTTATAAAATTTGGTGCCTTTCAAAAAGATTTAATATTATCTGGAGAATATTACAGATTAATTACATCAGCTTTCTTACATATAGGTTTACTTCATTTATTATTTAACTGTTATTCACTATATGTAATAGGTAGACAATTAGAAAGTTTTTTAGGAAAAATCAAATTTTTAATCGTTTATTTAGTAAGCGCAGTAACAGGTAATTTACTTTCTATGTTATTTTCAAATGGAGTAAGTGCGGGAGCGAGTGGAGCAATATTCGGTTTACTTGGTTCATTATTATACTTTGGATATAACTATAGAGTATATTTAGGTACAGTTTTAAGGTCACAAATAATACCATTAATAATATTAAACTTGTTATATGGCTTTATCGCAACAGGAATAAACAATGCAGCACATATAGGTGGATTAATAGGTGGATTACTTATAACAATGGCTTTAGGTATAAAATATAAATCAAAAGCATCACAACAAGTAAATGGAACAATTTTATTTATAATATTTACAGGATTTTTAGTTTATATGGGATTTTTCGCATAAGGAGGATTTATGAAAGGATTTACATTAGTTGAACTTATGGGGGTAATGATAATAATTGGTATAGTAATTATAATAACTGTTCCAGTTATTACAAATGTAGTAAAAGAAAATAAGGAAACATTGTATGGTGTACAAAAGAAAAACATAGAAGGCTCAGCTAGAAATTTTGTTGCAGAAAATTTGTTTTCACTTGATTTAGAATCAGGTGATAGATTTGCAATCACAATAGGTAAATTGAAAGAATTAGGATATTTAGAAGAAAGCGCAATAAAATCAGAAACAAAAAAAGATTTTACTGATGAAACTGCAATACTTGTTGAAAATAACAATGGTGATATCATATATACAGTTTGTGTTAATGAAGATTGTGATTTAAACAATATTAGTTATTATGGTGAATAGATGCAAAGATATTTTTGTAAAGAAAAAATAAATAATCAAATTATTTTATATGATGATGATTATCATCATATAAAGAATGTAATGAGAATGAATAAAGGCGATAATATAGAAGTTGTGTATGATAAAAAAGTTTATAAATGTGAAATAAAAGATTTTGATTTAATAGAAGTAATAGAAGAAATAAATTCAAATGAAGAAAATTTAGAAATAACATTAGTTATACCAATTTTAAAAGAACAAAAAATGGATTTCATTTTTCAGAAAGCAACAGAATTAGGTGTAAGCAAAATAATTCCTTTTTATGCAAAAAGAAGTATTGTTTCTGATTTAAAAGAAAAAGAAGAAAAGAAAATTATACGATGGACAAAAATATGTAAAGAGGCAAGTGAACAATCTAAAAGAAATACTATACCAATAGTTACAAGCATAAAGAAGTTAGAACAATTAAAAATAGATGGTGTAAAGTTAGTGTGTAGTACGAGAGAAAAAATTGAAAACTTAAAAATCTTTTTGCAATCACTTTCTAATTATGATAAAATTACTATAGTAGTTGGCCCTGAAGGAGGACTTACTTTAGAAGAAGAACAAAAATTGAATGATATGGGATTTAAGTCTATTACATTAGGTAATAGAATAATGAGAGTAGAAACAGTTCCAATTTTTATTTTAAGTGTTCTTAATTATATATCTATGGAGTGATGTATATGCTAGATAAATTAATAGCTAATCCAATTTTGTTTTATACAATATTTGTTTCATTATCAATTTTAATTTTTTTAATTGTTTTCTTAATAGTAAATAGAGTAAAAAAAATATTAGAAAGAAAAAAATTAAAAAATACAAGTGATATAATACTAAATGAACATTATGAAGATGATTCAAATACTACATTAGAGGAAGAAATAAATAAGTTAGAAGAAAAAGCAAAACAAAATGAAGAGCCTGTTACTCAAACATTTGAAGTGGAAAATAAATTTATAAAAGGAGAACCAATTCAAATAGAAATAGATAGTGATATATCAAATGAAGAAGAAAAAACATCTATGCAAAATATTTTATCTAAAATGCAAGAAGACTTAACTAAAAAAGATGAAAAAAGCATATTTGAATTTGAGCAAGAGCAAGAACAAAACGCAATCATAAGTTATCAAGAATTATTGAAAGCAAATGGAAAAGAAGTAGTAGAAACAGTAGAAAAACAAAAATTTGACTTAAATAAATTTTTTGATAATATGAATTCATCTGTAAAACATAATTATAATGTGGATGAAATAAATAAAGCTAGTGATTTATCAGTTATAACAATAGATGATATAAAAGATGATACTATTAATGAAATAAAAGAAAATAATAGTAAAACTATAAAACCTTCTAATATAGATGAAGGTACAAAAGAGAAAAAGAAATTTAAGATGAGTGAGTTTATATCACCAATTTATGGTAGAATGGAAACAAAACTTGATTATCCAACTATACCAAATGAATCACAAATAAAAGAAAAATCCATTTCAGATTTGACTGATGATGAATTTTTGAAAGTTTTAAAAGCTTTTAGAGAAAATCTATAGCTTTTTTTGAAGGAAGTGTTTTATGAAGTTTTATATATATACATTAGGTTGTAAAGTAAATAGTTATGAAAGTAGTATAATGTCTGAAAACTTGATTAAAGCAGGATATATTGAAGCTAAAAATTTAAGTGATATAGCAGATATATATATAATAAATACTTGTTCTGTTACAAATACTGCTGATAGTAAATCATTAAAAATTATAAGACAAGCTATTAAAAAAAATAAAGATGCCATAATTGTAGTAGCTGGTTGTTTAGCGCAAGTAAAACCAAAAATGGTAGATATAGATGGTGTAGATATAATTATTGGAAATAAAAATAAATCAAAAGTAAGTGAATATATAAATAAATATATAAAAGAAAAGAAAAAAATTATAGATATAACTGATATAAGTGATACTAAATTTGAACATATGAAACTTAATAATTTTAATAAAACAAGAGCATTTATTAAAATACAAGATGGGTGCAACAACTTCTGTTCATATTGTATAATTCCATATACAAGGGGAAATGTTAGAAGTAAAAATAAAGATGATATAATAGAAGAAATAAAAAATTTGGTTAAAAGTGGACATAAAGAAATTGTATTAACAGGAATTCATACCGGTAATTATGGTAATGAATTTGAAAATTATGATTTTGCTTGTTTACTTAATGATATAGTTAAAATAAAAGGATTATCAAGAATTAGAATTTCATCTATAGAAATTACAGAATTAAATGATAGAGTATTAGAAGTACTTAAAAATTATAATATTTTAGTTGACCATATGCATATACCATTACAATCAGGTAGTGATAAAATTTTAAAACTTATGAATAGAAAATATGATGTATCTTATTTTATTAGTAAAATAAAAGAAATAAGAAATATAAGACCTAATATTTCAATTACAACTGATGTAATAGTTGGATTTCCAAATGAAACTGATGATGATTTTAATGATACTATAGATACTATAAATAAAATTAAATTTTCTAAAATACATGTTTTTCCTTATTCAAAAAGAGAGGGAACACCAGCTGCAATAATGGAAAATCAAGTAAGTGAAGAAATTAAAAAAAATAGGGTTTCTAAATTATTAGAACTTTCAAAAAAACTTGAAAATGAATATATGAATAAATTTATAAATACTAAAACGACTTTTATACCAGAAATTTATAAAGATGGATATTTAATAGGGCATTCAGGTAATTATTTGCTAATTAAAGCTAAAGGTAATGAAGAAGATTTAAAAAAAGAACTAAATGTTATGATTAAAAATATTGAATATCCTTATGTTATAGGCAATATAATTTGACACATTAATTTATAAATGGTAAAATTTATTTAGTGAGGTGCGATATGAATATAGATAAAATAGTAAATAATTCTATGAACAAAAGTATTGGAAATGAAAAAAACCAAGCAGTAGCTAGAAAACAAATTATTAGTGATATTAAGATGCTTGCTGCCGCAATTGCAACAGCTTCTGTTATACTTGTTGGATTTAATTTTCCAAGAATCATTTATAATATCAATAAAAATGAACAATATAAGGAAATGAAAAGTACAGTACAAGATGCTAATGAAAACTCTTATGATTCAGCTTATCGTTTACTAAATTGTGAAACTCGCGATAGTTATGATATGGTGGTATTTGATATTTATAGACAGAGTGGCGCTAGTGGAGTAGACGAAGCATTTAATATAGTTAATGGAATGGTAAAATCTTCTGAAAGTTTAAAAACTATTCCAACATATCAAAATATGCAAGCATATTTAAGTTCGCTTGGATTTCCTGATTTTGAAACTTATGAATCATATATGCAAGGAAAAGAAAAAGAAGTTTTTATAGAAAAATCAAGTAGAACTATTTAAAGAATAATGAAAGGGAAAAGTATGGAAAGTATTGTATTAGAAGATGGATTAGAGTATGCTATTGTTGATGAGATAAATTATCAAGATAAACATTATGTATATTTATTAAATGTTAATGACAACAAAGATTTTTGTATAAGAAAAAGTATAAATGAAAATGGAGTTGAATATGCACAAGGACTTGATAATAAAGAAGAATATGAAACAGCATTAAATCTTTATTTAAATAAAAATAAAAGTAACTGATTTTTATCAGTTTTTTTATGTTATAATTTATTTAGGTGGTATCATGAATACATATATAAAAGGTAACTATAAAAGGACAATATTTAGTGGTGAAAATGGTTATACAATAGGTATTTTTAAAGTAAAAGAAACTAATAATGAAGAACTTTTAGAATTTGTAAATAAGACAATAACTTTTACAGGTAACTTTTTAGATTTAAATGAAGATGATATTTATTTTTTTTATGGTGAAGTAGTTGAACACCAAAAATATGGTAAACAATTCAAAGTAACAGAATATGAAAGAGTAAAACCTAGTGATAAAGATGGAGTAATTGCTTTTTTAAGTAGTGATTTATTTAATGGAGTTGGAGAAAAGATGGCTACTAAAATAGTAGAAGTACTAGGAGAAAATGCACTCGATAAAATATTAGAAGAAAAATCAAACCTTTATTTAGTACCAAAATTATCAAAGAAAAAAATAGATTTAATTTATGATACATTAGTGAAATATGAAGAAAGCCATAAAACAATAGTATATTTAACTGAATTAGGCTTTAATATGAAAGATTCACTTAATATTTATAATTATTATAAAAGTAATACAATCATTCAAATAGAACATAATATATTTAAAATAATAGATGATATTGATGATATATCATTTATAAAAGTAGATGAAATAAGTAAAAAATTAAACTTTGATGAAATGGATGAAAACAGAATTAAAGCATGTATATTATATATGATGAAAACACTTGTATATAAAAATGGAGATGTGTATTTAACTTTTAATGAAATATATAATATAGTACTTAATTATTTAAAAATAAGTTTAGAAGATGTAGAATTTATGACTTATTTAAGTGAATTATTAGAAGAAGAAAAAATATTTATAGAAGATGAAAAATATTATTTAAAAGATATTTATGATGCAGAAGATAGAGTAGCAAAAAAAATAAAAATTCTTTTAAATATTCCAAATACAAACTATAAAAATATAGATAATTATATTGAAGAACTAGAAAAAATAAATGAAATAAAATACGATGAAACACAAATAAAAGCAATAAAAAAATCATTAGAAAATAATTTACTTGTAATAACAGGAGGGCCAGGAACAGGTAAAACTACAATTATAAAAACGATAGTAGAATTATATAAATTGTTAAATGATTTAACAGAAGATGAATTAATTAATGAAATAGCTTTGCTTGCGCCAACTGGAAGAGCAAGTAAAAGATTAAGCGAATCTACAAATTTACCTGCTACAACAATACATAGATTTTTAGGGTGGAATAAAGAATTAAATAAATTTAAGATAGATGAATACAATAAAGATAATAGTAAATTAATAATAATAGATGAGGTAAGTATGATTGATATTAATTTACTTGATAGTTTATTTAAAGGTTTAACTGATAATATAAAAGTAATTTTAGTAGGAGATTTTAATCAATTACCAAGTGTTGGACCTGGACAAGTATTAAAAGATATAATAGAAAGTGAAGTTGTTGATGTAATTGAACTTAAACTATTATATAGACAAAATGAAAACTCATATATACCTATTTTAGCTAAAGAAATAAATGAAAACAATTTAAGTGAAGATTTTTTAAATACAAGAGAAGATTATACTTTTTTGAAATGTTCTAGTTATTCATTAAAAAATAACATTATAGATTTATCAAAAATTATAGTAGACAAAGGATTTGACTATAAAAGAGTACAAATAATGGCACCAATGTATGCAACAGTTAATGGAATAGATAATTTAAATAAAGAATTACAAGATGTATTTAATAAAAAAGACCCAGAAAAAAGAGAAATAAAATATTTAGATACTATTTTTAGAGAAAATGATAAAGTTTTACAACTTGTAAATATGCCAGAAGAAAATGTTTTTAATGGTGATTTAGGTATAATAAAATATATAATATACGCAAATACTAGTAAAAGTAAAAAAGACGAAATTTATGTTGATTATGATGGAAATATAGTTAAATATTTGCCAAAAGATTTTAATAAAATAAAACATGGATTTGTTATAAGTATTCATAAATCACAAGGAAGTGAATTTGAACTTGTTATTTTGCCAATCGTTAATTCATATGGAAGAATGCTTTATAGAAAACTTATTTATACTGCTGTTACTAGAGCAAAGAAAAAACTAATAATTTTGGGAGAAACTGATGCATTTATTAAAAGCATAGAAAACAATAATGAATATAAAAGAAAAACTACATTAAAAGAAAAACTAATTTCTATGAATAATTTTTAAAAATTACGAAAAACTATTAGTGTATGTTATTGCATACAATTACATTATAGCTAAGAAGGTGAAATATGAAATTAGGTAAAAATATGGCACTTATTGGACTTGGAGTAGGTGCTACTCTTGCTTATCAAAAATATAGTAAACCAATGATGAAAGCAGTAAAGAAAAAATTCAATAAGATGGCTAATAAGGTAGACACCAAATTAGATGATATGATGTAGTGAAAATCCTCTTTTTGAGGATTTTTTTGTTAATATTGATAAAATTATATTATAATTATTAAGAAGGTGAATTTATGAAAAAAGGTATATTTATAAGTATAAAACCAAAATATTTAAGAAGGATTGAAAGTGGAGAAAAAAACTATGAATTTAGAAATTATTATCCTAGACAAAAAATAGATGTACTATATGTTTATGAAACAGTACCTACTTGTGAACTAAAATATATAATTGAACTTGGAGAAATAATAGAGTTTCCAAATAAAATTTTAAAAAATGGATATGGTAATAAAGAATTTAATGAAGGTAAAATGTCAAAATATGCTTATGAAATTAAAAGTGTTTATATACTTAAAAATCCGATTTCCTTAACT
Organism: uncultured Bacilli bacterium; assembly: GCA_947629815.1. GTDB lineage: Bacteria > Bacillota_I > Bacilli_A > RF39 > UBA660 > UMGS872. Next base: position 3,582 of record CANRFG010000017.1, on the reverse strand, counting down.
GAGTTAAGAAAATTATATAATTTTGTTGCTCCTCAAAGTTATGCTTATGATATAACTTATAAAAAATTGACTTCTAAAATTAATAATATGGAAACAATCAAATTAATTTAATAAAAATGTGTCATTTAAACTATTTTTAATTATTAATTAAAAAAATTAAAAATGTAGTTATAAATTGACATTATTTTTTTTTATAAAAATGTATAGTGTATTTGGTGATTATATGAAAGTAAAAATATTTGATGAAGGACATGAATCAGACTTAGAAAAATCTGTAAATGATTTTTTAAAAACATTAGATGGAGAAGTTATAGATATAAAATACCAAGTATCAGTAAGCGTATTTTCAGAAGAGCAAATATTTTGTTTTTCTGCAATGATTATATATTTTGATTAAAAATAAAATTTAATATCATTATAAACATAGAATATATAAGAGAGGAAGATTACAATGTTTGGAAATTTTAATGAAGAATCTAGAAAAGTTATAAAAGATGCAAAGAAAGAAATGTATGAATTAAAACATCCATATGTAGGAAGTGAACATCTTTTTCTTTCAATACTTAAAAATAGTAAAACTATTTCAAATAAACTACAAGAATATAATTTGACTTATGAAACATTTAAAAATGAAATAATCGATATAATTGGAATAGGTAAAGAAGAAAATAATTGGTTTTTATATACACCATTATTAAAAAGAATAATTGAAAATGCTATATTAGATAGTAAAGAAAATAATAATGGAGAAGTAACAGTTGAACATTTATTTTCAAGCCTACTAGAAGAAGGAGAAGGAATTGCTATAAGAATTATGCTTGGAATGAATATTGATTTAGATGATTTATATAATACTTTCTCTTATAAATTAATAAACAAGAAGAAAAAAAACAAAAAATTATTAATAGAAGAATTAGGAGTAGATTTAAATAAAAAAGCACTAAATAATGAAATAGACCCTGTAATAGGAAGAGATAAAGAAATAAAAAGAATATTAGAAATATTATGTAGAAGAACTAAAAACAATCCATTATTAATAGGAAAAGCAGGAGTAGGTAAAACTGCAATAATAGAAGAACTTAGTAGATTGATAAGTATAGGCGATGTTCCAAGAACACTTAAAAATAAAAGAATTATAAGTTTAGATATGGCATCTACTGTTGCAGGTACAAAATATAGAGGTGAGTTTGAAGAAAGAGTAAGGAAAATATTAAAAGAAATAGAAGATAATGATGACATAATACTTTTTATAGATGAAATACATACATTAGTAGGAGCAGGTGGAGCAGAAGGCGCAATAGATGCATCAAATATATTTAAACCAGCTTTAGCACGTAATAAAATAAAATGTATAGGTGCAACTACAATAGAAGAATATAAAAAATATATAGAACCAGAAAAAGCACTAGATAGAAGATTTCAAACAGTAATCGTAGATACACCTAATGAAGAAACAGTAAAAGAAATACTTATGAAATTAAAAAGTATTTATGAGAAATTTCATTATGTTAAAATAAATGAAGAAATAATAGATTTAATAATAGATTTAACTAAAAAATATATTTATGATAGAAATGAACCAGATAAAAGCATAGATGTTTTAGATGAGGTTTGTAGCAAAACTAGTTTAAAAGAAACTTCAAAAATGAAAAAATATAACGAATTAAATAAAGAATTAAAAAATATATTAAAAGAAAAAAATAATGCAATTTTGTCTAATGATTTTGAAAAAGCTTCTAAATATAAATCAAAAGAAAATGATTTAATGCATAAAATAAATAATTTAGAATTAAGCTTTTATGAAAATGATGTAAGAGAAGTAAAAAAAGAAGATGTTGCTTTAGTAATAAATTCTAAAACAGGTATACCTATATATGAATTATTGAGTGAAAATAAGAAGGTTATTGAAAAAATAAATAAAGATATAAGTGATAAAGTAGTTGGTCAAAATGAGGCTGTAAATGAAGTTATAAATATAATTAAAAAAATAAAATTAGGATTTAAAGATGAAGGTAAATGTTATTCTATAATGTTTACAGGACCAAGTGGAGTAGGTAAAACATATTTATCTAAATTATTTTCAAAAAGTTTAGTTGGTGAAAATGTTATTAAATTAGATATGAGTGAATTTAGCGAATCACATACTGTAAGTAAGTTTTTAGGGGCACCTCCAGGTTATGTAGGATATATGGATACTAACAATATACTAGATGAGGTAAGAAGAAAACCATATTCTGTTTTAATATTAGATGAAATAGAAAAAGCACATCCCAACATAATTAATTTATTATTTCAAATATTAGATGAAGGTAAAATAAAAGATTCAGCTGGAAATATTGTTAGGTTTGATTGTGTTACAATAGTAATGACATCTAATATTGGTTTTCATGATATAAATGTAGGTTTTACAAATAATAATAAAGATAAAGTAATTACAAAATTAAAAGAAAATTTTAGTGTTCCTTTTATAAATAGAATTGATAATATTGTTGTTTTTAATAGTTTAACTAAAGATAATATAATTTATTTAATTAATAAAAAAATAAATGAAATTAAAAATAAATATAAAGATAAAATAAAAATAAGCATAAATAAAAATGTTGTAAATGAGATATTAGAAGAATGTAATTATAATGAATTTGGAGCAAGGAAAATAGATAAAATAATAAAAGATAATTTAGAAAATATTATAATTAATTCTATAATTGATGAAAAGAAAAATATTAATATAAAAACTATTAAAAAATTAGTTGTATCATAGTTGATTAAAAATAAAAATTATGATAAAATGTATACAGATGTGATGAATCACATACAATAAAAAAGAGATACACTTGATATGGTTTGTTAGGTGTTTTCTCTATTCGTGTTTGTTGGGAAAACACCATTTCAAAGCTGATTTGGTGTTTTCATTTAAGTTAGTCTTTTTTAAGGACTACGATAGTGCAAAGCACAATAAAAGCAAAAGCAATTATTAATTCCAAAGGAATTTATCCTTTCTATAATTTTTATTATCATAGAAATCACCTCAATTCTACTGCAAGAAAGCAGAGTAGAATAGAGTAAAACACCTAACTATCTTATGTATCTCAGTAACATTATATAATATCTTAAAATAAGATACAATAAAAATTAAAACTATTGATTAAAAATAAAAAGTATGATAGAATGTATACAGATGTGAGAAATCACATACAATAAAAAAGAGATACACTCGATATGGTTTGTTAAGTGTTTTCTCTATTCGTTTTGGATATTGAAAACACCGTTTCAAAGTTGATTCGGTGTTTTCATTTAAGTTAGTCTTTTTTAAGGACTACGATAGTGCAAAGCACAATAAAAGCAAAAGCAATTATTAATTCCAAAGGAATTTATCCTTTCTATAATTTTTATCATCATAGAAATCACCTCAATTCTACTGCAAAAGCAGAGTAGAATAGAGTAAACACCTAACTATCTTATGTATCTCAGTGACATTATACAATATCTTAAAATAAGATACAATAAAAATTTTAATAATTTAAAAGCATAAAATTAAAACAATATCATAGATTATACTTGACATATGCTTTTTTTTCTTGT
>CANRFG010000016.1 GCA_947629815.1 uncultured Bacilli bacterium | reverse complement strand
GTTGTTGCATCAAGTGTATCTACTTTTCCATCCTTATTTATGTCACCATATGTTGCTTTGATTTTTGTTAAATCACATTTACTTTCATCTTTTACAGGTAAACTATTATACCAATGTTCCAAATACCTTTTTAATATTACAATATCAATTTCATCAACTTTACCATCTGCATTTACATCTGCGTTTGCTTTTGCTTGACAATCAAGTTCATAACCTGACCATCCTGCTAAATGATGTTCTAATGTTGTTGCATCAAGTGTATCTACTTTTCCATCCTTATTTATGTCACCATATGTTGCTTTGATTTTTGTTAAATCACACTGTTCAGATGAGTTTTTTGCAACAATTTTTATTATTTTTGATGAAGTTTTTCCATTTTCTGATGTTAAAGTTATAGTTACTGTTCCTTCTTTAATTCCTTTTACATTTCCATTTGCATCTATTGTTGCCACACTTGGATTACTACTTTTCCATGTTACTTTTTTATTTGTTGCATTACTTGGCGTTATATTAGGGGTTAATTTAATTATACTTCCTATTGTTACACTACTTTCTCCTTCTATTGCAACTTTACTTACTTCAATTGGCATTACTTTTACTTCACAAGTTGTTGTATATTTTTCATCTTTTGTTGTTACAGTTATTATTGCTGTGCCTTCTTTTAATGCTCCAATATTTCCATTCTCATCTACTATTAAAATATTACTATCACTTGATGTCCAAACCAAATCTTCTGTTTTTACTCCTTTAGGTAATGAAAGAATTTTTATTATTCCTTGTTCATTTACTGACAATGTTAAATTTTTTACATTTAACATTATTTTTGTATCATCAATTTCCTCCCATTTTGCTTCTAATACCATATCTTGTGTTATTTCAGTATTGTTAAAATCGAACAATTCTCCATTGTTATACCATCCAACAAATACATATCCTTCCTTTGTTGGAGTACTTGGCTCAACAATTTTTTCATTTTCTTTTACTACTAAATCGCTTATTTCGCTTTGGCTTTTTGTATCAAATTCAACTTTGTATTCTTTATTTCCTTTACTTCTAGTTACAATTAATAATGCTATTGCAACTACTAATACAGCAACTATAATTGAAATGATTATTAAAATCTTTTTGTTTTTTCTCATACATACTCCTTACTAATTAATATTATACACAAAAATAAAATCGTTCAAAAATCAAATGCTCTTTAATATCAAGTTACTCTTAAATTGTAACATTTAAACAAAAATAAGTCAAATTATCAAACTCTTAATGAATTTATATCTAAATCAACATTTACATTTTTATTTTGCTTATATTTATCTACAATAAATTTTAATGCTTCTAAAATATAAGATGTATCTTTATATTTTATTATTATTTGTACTTGATATATTTCATTTATTTTAGGTATTGCTGATGCGGTAGGTCCTAAAACAATTATTGACCTATCTTTTTTCTTTACCTCTTTTAAATATTCTGATATTTTTTCTGCCTCATTAAACACTTTTTTATAATCTTTACTTTTTACTTCTATTTTGCTTATATTACAAAAAGGTGGATAATTTAATTTTTTTCTAATTTTCATTTCTTCATTATAAAATCCTATATAGTCATGTTTACTTGAAAAAACAATACTATAATTGTTAATATTAAATCCTTGAATTATAACTTCACCATTTTTATTTCCCCTACCTGCTCTTCCTGACACTTGATTTAAAAGTTGAAATGTTCTTTCTCCACTTCTAAAATCAGGAATATTTAATGTAGAATCTGCATTTATTACACCAACTAAAGTTACATTTTCAAAATCAAGTCCTTTAGATATCATTTGTGTACCTATTAAAATATCATATTTTTTATCTTTAAAATCATCTATTATTTTTTTATGAGCACCTTTTTTACTTGTAGTATCTATATCCATTCTAACTGTTTTAACATTTTCAAATGTTTCATTTACTATTTTTTCTAATTTTTCTGTACCCATACCATAATCCATAATATCTTCACTTTTACAGTTTGGACATCTATCTAATTTTTTATCACCATATCCACAATAGTGGCATCTCATTGTATTTGATGATTTATGATAAATTAAAGGTATATCACATTTAGGGCAAGTATGAACATAACCACAATTTTTACAGGTACTAATAGTAGTATATCCTCTTCTATTTAAAAGTAATATTACTTGTTCTTGTTTATTTAATCTATCATTTATTTTTTCTATTAAATCACTAGAAAGTATTTTAAAGCCTTTTTTTATTTCATCTTTCATATCTATAAGTTTTACACTAGGTAATGTAGCATTGACTCTATTTTTAAGTTCAAGTAATTTATATATACCCATTTTAGCTCTAGTATAACTTTCTATACTAGGTGTTGCACTTCCAAGAATTATTGAACAATTATTTTTTTTAGCTCTAAATAACGCCACATCAATAGCATTATATCTAGGATTATTTTCTTGTTTATATGTCTGTGAATGTTCTTCATCTATTACTATTAGTCCTAAATTATTTATTGGTGCGAATATAGCGCTTCGTGCTCCTATTACTATATTTACTTCATTATTTCTAATTTTTCTCCATTCGTCATATCTTTCTCCATCACTGAGTGCGCTGTGTAAAACTGCTATTTTATTTCCAAATCTGTTTCTAAATTTTTCTATAAACTGTGGTGTTAAACTTATTTCTGGTACTAAAACTATAACATTTTTAGTTTTTATAATATTTTCTATTATTTCCATATATACTTCTGTTTTACCACTTCCTGTAATACCATGTAATAAATATGGAACAAATTTATCTTTATTTTTTAAAACTTCATTTACGACTTTATTTTGTTCTTCTGTAAGTGTAACTTTATTTTTTTCAATATTTATATCTTCTTTTAATCTATATTCTTCTTCTTTTACTTCTTTTATTATATTTTTATCTATAAGTGTTTTTACAGAAGATGCTGATATTTTTACGCATTCGCTTTTTAATTTTTTCCCAGTTTTTAATAATTGTATTATTTGTTTTTGTTTTTCTGATTTTATATTTTCATAATCTTTATTTAAAACTAAGTATGTTATATATTTTTTATTTACTGTAGTTCCATTTTTTGCTTTTAATGCTTTAGGTAACATCGTTTGATAACATGTTATTAGATTACATAATGTTTTTTTAGATATATATTTTCCTATTTCTAATAATTCATCATTTAAAACTACTTCTTCATCTATTATATCTATTATATCTTTTATATCATATTCAATGTTTTTATTTGTTATATTTAATATAAATCCTTCTAGTTTTTTGTTTCCAAAAGGCACTAATACTCTTTTACCAATTTTAATGTCTTTCTCCATATTTTTAGGTACAGAATAAGTAAAAGTTTTGTCTATATTTTTAACTTTTAATTCTAATAATACTTCTACTTTCATACTTCACCTACTTTCCTTTATGGTTTTCATATAATTTATTATTTTCTCTAATTCTTTTTCTATATTAATTATACCACCCATTTATTAAAATTCCTTTAATAAAATTTATTCTGTAAAAAAAATTATTCATTATGAATAATTTTATCTATTTACTTGCCAATTACCAACTACATCACAGTTACCACTAGATGGTTCTGGATTAGGCATTTCTAATTTAACTATAAGTGGTATTTTAAATGCTGTTCCAAATCCAACACAAGTACCAGCTTGTAAACTTTTTTGTTTTTCAACTATTTCTGCGCTTATATTAGGTAACATTTTCTTAATATAGTCCAAATCTCTTGGGTGATTCATTTTAAATATTAAGAAATTAGAAACTTGAGAGATAACTGTTTCTGATAATTCAACAGGTCTTTGAGAAATTAAGTTTAAAATTAAACCATATTTTCTTCCTTCCTTTGCAATTCTTTCAAAAATATTATATCCAATTAATGCAACATCGCCATCATTTTGAACAACTCTATGTGCTTCTTCCAAAAATATATGGAATGGTATTGTTGCTCTATCAGGTAAATTTTTAGAAAAATTGAATAACATTTTACAATAAATTTTAGTAGTTACTTTTGCAAACCAATCTTCTACATCTTCAAAGTTGAAATTGATTATTTGTGCTTTTCTACCATTCGTCATTATAAGTGAAGCAATATATTGTTCTCTTGTTATATAATTTGGATAGTTAAAATATTGTCCATATTCACTTATTGCTATTGAATGTAATCTAACTTTCAATGAAATTGCTGCATCATATAATTTTTCATTTCTAAGAAGTCCTTCAGAAATAAGTGTAAACTCTAGTGCTTTTTCTAAATCTTCCATTGTAAAAAAGTTTATTTCTTCTTCTTCGTATTTATCTAATTCTTCATTAATAAATGAATTTACATATTCTGTTATTAAATTACTTTCTGGAAAATTACCATTTGTATCAATTACAAAACAATCTCTAAATTTTCTAGTATATCCAATACCTTGTACAGGGGCATTTAAATTAAACTTATCAGTTTGACAAGAAGCTATTATTGAAAATATATCATTTCTTTTACTGCTTGATGTTTGATTTGTATATAAAACAGTCATTATAGCTTTAGCTATAACATGATTTTTATATTCCTCTGCTGTAGGTTTTTTACTTGAGAATATACGCACTAATTTAAGCATTCTTTCTATTATAGGTAATTGAGAAGGACTAGATGCAGATAAAAGTAAAGCAAAATCATCTATATCAAGAAGCCATAATGGTATTCTTATTTTTTCTCCATCTGTATCAAATTTATTAGTTGTATAATATTTAAAATTATAATTTGGATTAATTGTATTTATGTTTTTAAAAGCGTTATGATATTCACCATATGCATCAAATATAAAGAAATTTGATTTATATGGAAGAATATCAGTTTTGCCAAATAAATTTTGTAAAATACGAGCAACTCCACAAGATTTACCACTACCACTATTACCAAAAATAGCTAAATGGTTACTACAAAGTGCATTTATATCTATTCTTATAGGGAATCCAGAATATAAAGGACTAGTTCCTAATAAAAATGTACCCTTTCCTTCAGTTCCTAAAAATAGCTTAACTTCATCTTCTCTAACCATTCTAATAGTAGAAGTTAATTTTGGTTTTCTTAATACACCACCAATAAATTTATTATTTACAAATTCTCCTAAAAATCTAATTTTAATTAGTGTTGCGCTTATATCTTCTACTTCACCAAGTATTTTCTTATCTTCATCTTCAAAAACAACATGCATATTTATTAAGTCTGTTGAAAGTGGTCTATCTTGAGGTACTTCAACATGTGCCATATTATCACTTATATATACTATTTTTCCAAACATTTTATCACCCTCATATTAATTCTTTTATTTCTTCTTTTATTTTTTCATCTTTTATTTTTTCTAATATTTTATTTATTTGTTTACTTTTTTCATATAATTTTAATTTTTCTTCATAATGTATTAATTTTTCACTTGCATCTTTTATTTGTTTATGTATCGCATTTCTACTAATATTATTATTTATACTCATTTCAGACAAAGTTAAATTATTGAAATAATAATCTTCAAAATAAATCCTTTGCTTATCTGTAAGTAAAGACCCATAATAATCAAACAAAATTCCTAAATAAACTTCTTGTTCCAATTAAAACACCTTTATCATTGCGTTTATTCCATATATTAAGCAAACTAATCCACCTATTATATATGGTATAGTAAATAGTTTTCTTTTGAATGTTTTTGTATTATTGTAAGCCATTGTGAAAAGCGCTAAAGCAAGAACGATTTCTAAAACAATTGCAAATGTTTCTTCAAATACGGTCATTATTAAAAGTGCGATTACACAAGCCATTAAAACTGCTTGAATAAATAAACCTATTTCATTAATTACAACTCTTTTTTTGGTTTCTCTTTTTTCAACTAATTTCATTTTATCACTCCACATCTTTAAATAATCCATATATATATTTTTCTATATCAAATGTTTTTAAATCTTCTTGTTTTTCACCTAACCCTATTAATTTAACAGGTATTCCTACATTTTCCTTAATAGCAAGAACTATTCCACCTTTAGCAGTACCATCTAACTTTGTTAGTACAATTCCTGTAATATTTGTAATTTCCTTAAAACTTTTTGCTTGACTTATTCCATTTTGACCTGTTGTTGCGTCCATTACAAGTAATGTTTCATGAGGAGCATTTGGTATTGCTTTACCTATTACTTTATTTATCTTTTCAAGTTCCCTCATCAAATTGTCTTTATTTTGTAATCTACCTGCTGTATCAATTAAAACAATATCATAGTCATTTGCTTTCATAAGTCCATCATATATAACACTAGCTGGGTCTGCATTTTCTTTAGAAATTACAGGAGCATCTACTCTTTTCCCCCATTCTTTTAATTGTTCAGTGGCACCTGCTCTAAATGTATCTCCTGCAATAAGTAAAACCTTTTTATTTTCTTTTTTAAATTTATAAGCAAGTTTACCTATTGTTGTTGTTTTTCCAACTCCATTAACTCCTACAAACAAAATAACAGTTGGGCCATCTTGATTATAAGAAATTTTACTTGAAATTACATCGTTATTTACATATATTATAAACATTTCATCTACTATTATTTCTATTAAATCAGATGAGTTGATTATATTTTCTTTTTTGACTCTTTTCTTAATTCTATCTATAAAATCCATTACAGTATTTACACCAATATCTGCCATTATAAGTATTTCTTCTAATTCTTCGAAATATTCTTCTGTAATTTTTTTATGCTTTTTATTTAGGTCATCTAATTTACTAAAAAGTTCTTTTCTTGTTTTTTCTAAGCCTTTATCATAACTTTCTATTTCCTCTTTTTTTTCTTTTGTAAATATGTTTTTAAATTTATCAAAGAGTCCCATATAATCACCCTAATCTATATTTTACACTATATTCAATAAATTTTCTATATTTTTTTAAATTCTTCTATATTTTAAATCACTTTCTATATTTAAAGCACTACTTAAATCAATACTAGAAACATTTTTTATTGCTTCTTTATAAAACTCTGTATGAATAATAACTATTGGAATATTCATTTCTTCTGCAATCATAATATCAGAGTCTTTTATATCATCAAAACATATAATATAATCTGGCTTTATGTTCTCTTCCACAACTAATACTTCATTATATCCTTTAGTATTTTCAATTAATTGTTTAGGAGTAAAAATTTCATTTTTATAAAATGTTCCTTTTTTATGTAAACTAAAAGAATCAGAATGAAATACATGCATAATATGTTCTTTTTTTATTTTATTAAATCCAAAAGCAACAAAATTTGTATCTTCCCTACTACAATATGTTCCAAAAAATTTATCACTTATTACAGATAAAGATAAAGTTGTTTTTTCTCTATCAGTCCAAGTTTCATAACCATCAATATAATGAGTTGTGTGTATAGGAATATAAAATTGTTCACCCTTTAATTCATATATATCGATATTATCTTTCTTTGTTTTATTTAATTTACTTAAATCTATAAATGAATCATTTAACATATCATAAGACTTATCTTGACATTTTCTAAAATCATCATATAAATACATTTTATATTTTTCATTTAAACTAAAATATAATTTTTTTCTATCATTTAATGATAAATTTTTAAAATTTAATATTTGCTTATATTTATCTATTCTATCTTTTTCAATTATATTAGTACAATCATTAAAATCCACTATAGTTTTTAAATTAGTTAATACATTATGTTTTAAATCTACAAAATATTTATCTATAAGCATATCTAAAAATATTTGTTCACTTTTTTCTATTAACATATTTTCATCTATATTTTTATTATCTAAATACCTAAATATTCCATTTTCATTAATGTTTTGTATTTCATCATCATATTCTTTAAAAATACATTTATTTAATATATCATACGCATATATATTATTATCTATTAAATGTTCTACCATAATTCTTAATCTTTCTATATTTTTAATTTCTAAATATTTATTTTGAAATTCACTATTTAAATATATTTTTTCATCTAAAATAAGACCTCCTATTATAAAATCATCAATAGTATATATGTCTAATTTCATAAAATCAGAAATGTAATAATCATTATGTAATATTTCATTTAATGTTTTGATTGGTATATATTTTAAATAATTTTTACAATTATTAACAAGTTTACTTAGATTTTCTCCTTTTAAAATATCATATAATTCGTCTTTATTAAAATTTGAAAGTATATTATATAAACTTGCATCATTTTCTTTTAAAATAAAATTGAAAAAAGTTTCTAAAAATGGTTTTTTTGTTTCAAATAGATAATATAATAGAGAATCATTCTTACAAATAAACTTAATTATTTCTAATTTATTTAATACGATATTTTTATATTCATTTTCAACTGTCATAATAGCGTTTACTTTATCTACTGCTCTTTTAGAAGATAAAATTTCATCAATAACAAAATCATCCAAAAAAGTAACTAAGTCATCATCCTTTAATGCTTGAATGAGCCAAACAAACTCATAATGATTTTCATCTTTTAAAAATATTTTTTTTACTTCTATATTATTTAACATTTCCTTTCTTATATTTTTGTCATAAGTATTTAAAATATAACATCGCAAATAAGAAGGATTTAAATCATTATAATTACTAAGTACCCTATCCATATCATCACTCTTACTATTTCATGCTAAATATATTATAGCATATATTTTCATTAGACTAGACAAATAATAAAAAAAAATGTATAATTATATAGTAATTTTTTATTAAAGAGAAAGGAGATAAAATGAAAACAAATAATAGTGGAGATACTTTTGTATTTGCACTAGGAGGTTTAGGCGAAGTCGGAAAAAATATGTATTGCATTATGACGGGTAATGAACTTATTATTACAGATGCAGGTATTACTTTCCCTCAAGGAGAGTTACTTGGTGTTGATTATGTTATTCCTGACTTTACTTTTTTGAAGAAAAATGAAAACAAAATAAAAGCTTTATTTATAACTCACGGTCATGAAGACCATATTGGAAGTATTCCATTTTTATTACAAACGGTTAATATTCCAGCTATATATGCTCCAAATCAAGCGGTTGGACTTATAAGAAAAAAACTAGAAGATAGAAATATTGGATACAATAATTTATATGTTTATACTGAAGAAACAAAAGTAAAATTTAAAACAATGGAAGTTGAATTTTTTAGAACAACTCACTCTATTCCAGATTCACATGGAATTGTTGTTCACACTCCTAATGGTACTATCGTAACTACAGGAGACTTTAAATTTGATTTAACTCCAATAGGACCTATGGCAAATCTACATAAAATGGCTGAAATTGGTTCAAAAGGTGTTACCCTACTTTTAAGTGATAGTACAAATGCACTTAATGAAGGTTACAGCGCAAGTGAATCTAAGGTCGATGAAGCACTATCTGATATATTTGATAGACATTATGGAAGAATAATAATCGCTACATTTGCATCAAACATATATAGACTTAAACATATTGTAGATACATGTAAAAGACATGATAGAAAAATAGCTATATTTGGTCGTAGTATGGACAATAATATTGAAATTTCTATCGAAGGTGGATATATAAAAAATAAAGAAATATTTGTATCACCTGAAGAAGCAAATCATTTAGAACCAAATAAGGTTTGTTTGCTTTGTACAGGTACACAAGGTGAACCGCTTTCTGCTCTTTCAAGAATTGCAGATGGAACACATAAACAAATAAAGCTTCAACCAAATGATTTAGTAATTTTTTCTTCATCAGCTATTCCTGGTAATGCTTTAAGTATCTCAAGAACAATAAATAAATTATATTTAAAAGGTGTTAAAGTATATACAAACACATTATTAAGTGATATTCATACATCTGGTCATGGTAGTGAGGAAGAATTAAAGCTTATGCTTAGATTGATAAATCCTAAATATTTCATGCCATTTCATGGTGAATATAGAATGCTTAAAAAGCATGCTGATATTGCTGTTAACTGCGATATACCAAGAGAAAACACTTTTGTCCTTGGGAATGGTGATGTACTTTGTATAAGAAAAGGTATCATTACTAAAGGAGAACCTGTTCAAGCAGGAGATATTTATGTTGATGGAAATAGAATTGGTGATGTTAGTAATGCTGTTATGAAAGATAGAAAAATAATGGCTAATGATGGTATAGTTGTTGTTATTGCAAATATAGATTCAACAAACAATTTATTACTTGGAAATCCTAATATCACTACAAGAGGTTTTGTACTTGTAAATGATAATTTAGCGCTTTTAAAAGAATTAGAAAATGTTGTTAAAAAATCAATAAGTTCAAAATTAGGGAATCATATAAATTATACTGAAATAAAATCAGAGATAATAAATAATTTATCTATTTATATTGATGATAAAACAGGTAGAAGACCTATAATACTTCCTGTTATAATGGATATTAAAAAAGATGTTAAAGCTATGAATTAACATCTTTTCTTTGTAATTATTTTTTCTTTAGTTAATGATTTATATATATTAAATGCATTTTCAAAAACTATTTTATTTATTTCTTCATCGTTAAAATATTTTTTTAATTTTTCTCTTAATTCTTGATTTATTTTGCAATAATCAAATACATCACTATACTGATAGCATATATCACCAAAAGAAAATTTCATATCATCTGTACTTACAGCTAATTTATTTACATCTTTTACTAATTTAAATGCATATAAAATATGTTCTATATACTTTTCTTGTAAATAATTTAAATACATACTGTATTGTTCTGTACCAATCAAATTTAAAACTTTATCAATTGAATCCTTTTCAATAAAACTACAATTGGTAAATAATCCAAGCATACCATCTACAGAAGAAAGCATTTTAATTTGTTCATCAGTAAGATTCCTAGCATGATTGCATAAAGTTCTTGAATTCGAATGTGATGCATAAACTATAGGATAAATTCCTTTTTTTCTATAATCTTTTATTATGTTAATAATATCATAAAATGTTTTTTCATTAGCATGTGATAAATCTATGGCTATGCCTAGTTCTATTGCTTTTTTTATTAATTTTTCACCTAATTTAGTAAGTCCACATTCACTTCTAATCCCAGAGCCAAATTTACTTTTATTATTCCAAACAGGTATTATTGCATTTAATCCAAGTTTATGTAATTGTTCTAGGTCGTTTTCACTGTTTAAAAAATTACAACCTTCTATTGAAGTTAATACATAAATATCACTTCCAATATACTTTTTTAATATATTAGTTGATATCAAAAACATTTCTACTACGCTTACATTAGGGTCGTAATAATTTACATCATACTCTTCTTTCATTTCAGGTATACTTTCAAAACTAAGATTTGCAATTAACCCTTTAACATTATTTTCATTATAATTTTTAATCCATTCTTCAATAAATGTAAAATCATTCTTTTTATAACACATATAAATTTTTGTTAATAAATCATAATGCATATCAAACATATTATATACCTCCTATGTATTTTAAAACTTCTAAAACAGTTTTATTAAAATCATTAAAATTAACATCAAACCATTTAATATTCATTTGATTATTAAACCAAGTGTATTGTCTTTTAGCGTAATTCCTACTATTTTTTTTAATTAGTTCTACACACTCTTCTAATGTTTTTTTACCATCAAAATAATCAAATAATTCTTTATATCCAATAGGTGTCATTACTGCTTTTGTTCTTATATTAGAATCATATATTGTTTTAGCTTCTTCTAACAATCCATTTTTAATCATTAAGTCTACTCTATCATTTATTTTATTATATAAAGTATTTCTATCTGTTGTAAGTCCTATAAATATAGTATTATATAGTAATTTATTTGTTTTTTCTTTAGAACTTGGAATATTTCCTGTCTTATCATAATAATTAAGCGCTCTAACTATTCTTTTTCTATTGTTTTTATGAATTTGTGTATTTGGATCAATACTAATTAGTCTTTTATATAATTCTTCATCTGTTATATTTTCATAATAATTTATTTCTTTTTCATCTTCAAATTTATAATCATATAAACTTGCTTTTATATAAAGTCCTGTCCCACCTACTATTATTGGTGTTTTATTTTTATTAAGTATATCTTTTATAGTTTTTCTACAATCTTTTTGATAATCATAAACTGTATATTCTTGTGTAATATCTTTAATATCAATTAAATGATGAACTATATTTTGTTTTTCTTCTTCTGTTACTTTAGCTGTTGCTATATCTAATGTTTTATATACTTGTGTACTATCTGCATTTATTATTTCTCCATTTAGTTTTAAAGAAAGTTCTATACTTAATTTTGTTTTACCAATTCCTGTTGGTCCAACTATAACAATGACTTTATTCATACAACCACCTATCTTAAAGTTTTTAATTCTTTTTTATATGATTTAAATATTTTTTTATATGATTCATCTGTTAAATCATCTGTTTCTTCATCTTTTATTTTAAATCCTAAATACTCAAACATTTCTTCTAATTCAAAATTATCAAAATTTTCATTTATATAATGTAATTTATTTAATGAATTTGAATCATCTAATATTTTTTGATGCATATATGAAGCAAAGGATATACCTAGTATATTTCTTGCTTCCATATCTATATCTATTCTCTCATTTTTTAAAATATTATCTATTATACAATCTATATATATTTTAAAATGTTTAGTTTTATTTTTTAAATAAGAAGAAATGGCATTATTATTTACTATACCATTATTATAATATTCTTCTAATAAAAAGCGTTCAAAATCAATTTCGATAGATTTATAGTTTATAATTGAAAAAATTTGTTGTTTATTTTTA
The DNA here is from genome assembly GCA_947629815.1 of uncultured Bacilli bacterium. Lineage (GTDB taxonomy): Bacteria > Bacillota_I > Bacilli_A > RF39 > UBA660 > UMGS872. Next base: position 16,353 of record CANRFG010000016.1, on the reverse strand, counting down.
CCTATATCTTCTAAAAACAAACCTTTATTTTTTAAGTAATCTTCAAATAAAAATTCAGCTAATATAGTTGGTACTTCACAAAGAAAATGAAATGTATCATTACCTTCTTCTTTTTCTTTTAGGTAAATATCATGTATTGATTCATGTACTATTGAAAGTGCATCTTCAATAGTATTTTTTTTATGAATTAGTATTTTTCTACTACCTGTTTGTTCACAAAATAATGATGTTGCTTTATCAACTTTAACTCCTAAAATAGTTTTACTACTACTAATTACAAATTTACCATCGTTCCATATTTTTTCTAAGTAATAGGCATAGTTAGGATCTATACTACTTAAAAATTCATATGAAACTTTATAACTTTCATCTATATTTATTTTATTTACATAAGTTTGGTCTAATTTAGGTTGTTGATAATATTTTAAAATAAAATCGTTTATTTTTTTTAATACCATAAATCCATCTATATAAAAATCATCATACTCTATAGATTTAGCAAGTATGCTATTAAATAGCAATAATTCTTTTTCGTTCATAAAAACCCCCAAAATAATTTATTTTATAAACATTGCATCGCCAAATGAAAAAAATCTATATTCTTTTTTTATTGCTTCATTATATGCTTTCATTATATTTTCTTTACCTGCAAGCGCACTTACAAGCATTACAAGTGTTGATTTTGGAAGATGAAAATTAGTAATTAAATTATCAATTGCTTTAAATTCATATCCTGGATATATAAATATATCTGTCCAACCACTACATTCTTTAAATGTAGAATATAAATTCATTATTGTTTCAAGTGTTCTTGTAGATGTAGTTCCAACACTTATTATTTTTTTATTATTTTCTTTTGTTTTATTTAATATATCAGCAGTTTCTTTATTCATTATATAAAATTCACTATGCATTTTATGTTCATATATATTTTCAACATTTACAGGTCTAAATGTCCCTAAACCTACATGTAAAGTTATATACACAACATTTACTTTTTTTTCTTTTATTTTATTTAGTAAATCAATTGTAAAATGAAGTCCTGCTGTTGGTGCTGCTGCACTACCTATATTTTTAGCATATACTGTTTGATATCTATCTTTTTCTTTTAGTTTTTCATGTATATAAGGCGGTAATGGCATCTCACCTAATTCATCTAATATCTCAAGTAATATTCCATCATATACTAATTTAAATACTCTTATTCCTTCTTCTTTTTCTTCTACACATTTTGCTTTTAACTTATCTGAAAATTTAATATGTTCTCCTACATGTATTCTTTTAGCAGGTTTTACTAAACATTCCCATTCATCTTTTTTTGTTTCTTTTAACATAAGTATTTCTATAACTGCATTTGTTTCTTCTTTTATTCCTGTAAGACGAGCTGGTATTACTTTTGTATCATTTAAAACTAAAGTATCGCCTTCTTCTAAATAATCTATTATATCAGTAAAATGTTTATGTTCTATATTACCTGTTTTTTTATCTAATACTAATAATCTAGATGAGTCTCTTTTTTCTAGTGGTGTTTGAGCAATTAATTTTTCTGGTAATTCAAAATTAAATTCTTCTATATTCATAACATTACTCCCTTTTTATGAAATATATTTTAACATATTAATCTATATTTAACAATAAAAAGAATAAAAAATACTTATACCATAATTATCTTTTATTAAATAATTTAAGAAATATTAATATTTTTTTCTAAGATATGTTTCATTTCACTTAATTTATTTTGTAATATTTTTTTATCAATCAATTTTAATTTATATTCAGAAATCAAAGTTTTAGGCATATTCTTACTTAGCGAATATTTTACAATATCATTGTTTTTAGAACTACAAAGAATAACTCCTACACTAGGATTTTCATTTTTCTTTTTTACACTTCTATCTAATGCTTCTAAATACAAGTTCATCTTACCTATATATTCTGACATATATTCACCTATTTTTAATTCAAAGGCAACCAAGCAAGATAGTTCTCTATTATAAAATAATAAATCTATAAAATAATCACGATTTCCAACTTGAATCCTATATTCATCTCCAATAAATGTAAAATCCTTACCAATTTCTAAAATAAAATCTTTCAAATTTTTAATTATTGCTTTTTTCAAATCCTTTTCTGAATAGTTAATAGGTAAATTTAAAAATTCTAAACTATATGTATCCAATATTCTAGTATTTGGATAATCTACTTTACTATTAATTTCTTCTGTATTTAATAAATCATTCTTACAAGATAGCATGTATCTTTCGTAATATGATGATTGTAATTGTCTATATAATTCTCTTTTCGAATAATTTTCTTTAATGCATAATTTTAGATAAAAATATCTTTCTTCAGATGATTTAGTACCATTTAAAATAAGCAAATTATTAGTCCAACTTAATTGCGTCACCAATGGTGTCGCAATCTCATCATCCTTATATGTCCTATAAAATTGTACCATTCTTTCAAAATTTCTTTTATTAAAACCTTTTAATGATGGGTAATTATTTTTCATAAAATCTGAAGCTTTAGTAGTGATTTTATCGCCATATGAACTATTTTCTATTAATTCATATAAAAATTTTCCAATTTCTAGGTACAGTAAAATCATTTCTTCATTTATTTTTCTGTAAGCATTTTTTCTCCTTTTCTCAATTAATTCTACAATTTTACTAAAACTTACATCTAACAATTAAACCATATCCTTTCTTAATTTATAAGCTATATGTCTTTTATCTTAAAGATAGCTTTTTTATTTCTAATAACTTATATTATATATTGCAAACTTATGTTCGTCAATATTTTTATCATTAATTTTGATAAATATACCAAAAAATACTTGAATTTAATATTCAAGTATTTTTATTAATTATTTTTTAATTTAGTTCTTCTTCTATTCTCATCAACTGATTATATTTGCAAACTCTATCTGTTCTTGAAAGTGAGCCTGTTTTTATTTGACCTAAGTCAAGACCTACTGCAAGATCTGCTATAGTTGTATCTTCTGTTTCTCCACTTCTATGTGAAATTATAGTTTTATATCCATTTTTACGAGCTAAATCTATTGTTTCTAAAGTTTCTGTTATAGTTCCTATTTGATTTACTTTTAAAAGTATTGCATTTCCTGCATTATTATCTATTCCTTTTTGTAAACATTTTTTATTTGTTACAAATAAATCATCACCAACTAATTGTATTTTATCGCCTAATTCTTTAGTTATTAAACTAAATCCTTCCCAATCATTTTCATCTACTGGGTCTTCTATAGAAATAATTGGATATTTATTACATAGTTCTTTATAAAATTGTATCAATTCATTTGTTGTTAAAGTTCTATTTTCACCTGCAAGTACATATTTACCATCTTCATAAAATTCACTTGCAGCAACATCTATTGCAAGTTTAACATCAACACCTGGTTCATAACCTGCTTTTTTTATTGCTTCCATTATAAGCTCAAAACCTTCTGTGTTACTTTGTAAGTCTGGTGCGAAGCCTCCCTCATCTCCAACTGATGTAGCTAGTCCTTTTTCATTTAAGACTTTTTTTAAATTATGAAAAACTTCTGAACCTATTCTAACTCTTTCTTTTATAGTTTCTGCTTGTGGTATAATCATAAATTCTTGAAAATCTAATTTATTATCTGCATGAGCTCCACCATTTAATATATTCATCATTGGTACAGGTAATGTTTTTCCATCTCCAATATATTTATATAAAGGAATTCCTTTTTCGTTAGCGCTTGCTTTTAATACAGCCATAGAAACTCCTAGTATAGCGTTTGCGCCTAAATTTGATTTTGTTTCTGTTCCATCTAATTCAATCATTTTGTAATCTATTTCTTTTTGATTAGATGATTCCATACCAATTATTGCATTTTTAATTGTTGTATTAACATTATTTACTGCTTTTAATACACCTTTACCCATATACCTATTTTTATCATTATCACGAAGTTCTAAAGCTTCTCTTACTCCTGTTGATGCTCCACTTGGTACCGCTGCTCTACCTAATGTTCCGTTTTCAAGTATTACATCTACTTCTACTGTTGGATTCCCTCTAGAATCTAATATTTCTCTTGCTTTTATATCTTTTATTTTTCCCATTTTATCATATCCTTTCTTATATAAATATTATATCATGATTTAAATTAAAATTTATTAAATTTTTATAAAAAAAGAATCATGTTAAACATGAAACTTATTTTAATCTAGTATAACTTACATTTATATTTATTCCATCTATATCGTAGTTTACTATATATACATTATTTTTACTATCTAAATATACATATCCTGTTCCTTCTTTTTCTGTTGTTTTATTAAATATATTTAATATTTTATTTATATCATCTTTTTTTATTTTAAACTCATATATTGTATATTCTTCATTTCCTATTGTTTCTTTTCTTTCATTTGTTTTTTCTATTTCTTTTAATTGTTCTATAAATAAATCTGTTTTTGTATAATCATATTTTGTTTCTTCACTTGATTTTCCATCTTTTATTGTTATTACTTTTTCTTCTTCATCATTTATAGTTATTTCATATTCTTTATTGTTTTTATTTTCTACAATATAGTTTTCGTTTATATCTTTTCCTCTTATTTTTACTTTTGCTCTATAACTTGTTATTTTATTATTACTTATTGTTGTATTATTTATTGCTTCTTCTACTATTTTATTTTCTTTATTTCCACATCCTGTTAATATCAATGTTGTTATTAATGTTATTAATATATATTTCCTCATATTATTCCTCACCATTTGTTACTTCTACATTGCCAGCTGAATTTTCTATTGTTCCTTTTATAAATGTGTATCCACTTGAGCCATTTACAATATATCCCCAATTAAATGCTTTACCTGTTTTATTTATTATTTTTGTCAAACTTGGATTTGATTTATAAAAAGAATTTTTATATTTATAAAATGCATGCTCTCCTATTGTTTGTACTCCTGTTCCTAAATCTACACTTTCAAGATTGTTATCACTAAATGCATAGTTTCCTATTGTTGTTACACTTTCTGGGATTGTTACACTCGTTAGATTGTTAGAATAAAATGCCTCATATCCTATTGATTGTACTCCACTTCCTAAATCTACTCTTGTGAGATTGTTATAAGGAAATGCATCATTTCCTATTGTTGTTACACTTTCTGGGATTGTTACACTCGTTAGATTATTCTCATAAAATGCATCATTTCCTATTGTTGTTACACCTTCAGGAATATTTATTTCAGTTAAATTGTTGCCATCAAATCCACTTAAATATTTTACACTACTTGGAATTGATACACTTGTGAGATTGTTATAAGAAAATGCATAGTCTCCTATTGTTTGCACTCCATTCCCTAAATCTACACTTGTGAGATTGTTTCCACAAAATGCAGAATCTCCTATTGTTGTTACACTATTTGGAATTATTATTTCTAATATCTCATTATAATCACCTTCTAAATCATAAAAATCTACATTATCATCTAAATAATCAGAAGAGTAAGAAAATGCATAATTACCAATTTTTTGCAATTTAGAATCTAATCTTACATTTTTTAAGTGCAATCCTGATAAACTACCATCACTTATTTCTATAATACTATCAGGTAAATAAATACTATTTAAACTATATTTAACATTACAAATATAATCTTCATCCTCATTATAATCACAACTATCTTCATCTACTTTTTGAAATATTCCTCCAACTATTGTTACATCTTTATCTGTATCACTTTTTGAAGGTATTACTATATCATGTACTCCTTCTTCATTATTTTGAAGTGCTATATCATATTTATCTGAGAATCCTGTTATTGTTGCTGTTCCATCAGAATTATCTTTAAATGTAAACCATTCTATTGGGCTTGATTCTTCTTCAGGCTCTATTTCTTTAACTTCACATGCACCTTTTATTGTTTCTTTTGCTGTATCATTTTCTATTGTTACTTTATAATCCCCTATTGTTAAACATCCTTCTGTTATTTTCCCATTATTATAGGTTAAATATCCACCTTTTATTGTTGTTCCTTCAACATCTACTTTATGACCATCTATATTTCCATTTTCATCTACTAATAAAGTCCCTTCTAATTCAAAATTATTTCCTAATAATAATTCATTTGCGTATGTTATATTTACACCTTTTATATATCCATATGCTGATGATGTTGCAGAACTCTTTCTTGATGATTCAACCACATTCATTATTATTGGTACTGTTATTAACGCTATTATTGCAAGTATTACTATTACTGCTAACAATTCTACTAATGTAAAACCTTTTTTCTTCATTTATACTACCTTCTTTCTATTGTTTACTTATATTATGCCCCCCCCCCCATGACAATTGTCAAGTGTTTGAGGGCATAATTTTTAAAAAAATGAAAAAAAAGTATAAAACTTTACACTTTTATCATATCCACTTTACAGATTTATATAAATAACCTTAAATTTTTTTAGCGTGAACTACTAATCTTTCTTCACTTCCATTATAACAAGTAGATAAAGTAAGTATTTTATCATCCTCAGTTACTTCAACTCCAAAATCATTTATACTTCTATCTTTAATAAGTTTTATAAAATCTAAATATAAATCATCTGAATCAAATTCAACTTGTAAATAATCACTTGTTTCTTCAATAGTATAAATAGAAAATATTTGCCATTTTGTATCTTCACCTTTTATATTTAAATTAATTATAAGATTATCTTCATTTTTATACCATTTATCAGAAAGAGTTCTTTTAAGAGAGCCAAACATTAACTCATCATGAGAAACACTATGTCCATAAATTATTGTATTTTTATCTAAATTGTCCATATTATTTCTATAATCAACAAATATCCAACCTGCTAAATTATTATGTTTACTATATGAATGATTCAAATAATAATCATTATCTTTTGCTTGAACTATTGGATAATTAATATTTGTATTATTAACACTCAATAATCCAACTGTATCAGAATTTTTTTTCTTTAATTCACTATAAACATTATTATATTCCATATAATATGGGCTATTTTCCTTTAAATCTACTTTAACCTCCTCTATATTTTGAGTTTCATCAACTACTTCATTTACACTATTACTTGAAACCATATCTTTTATGTCTTGTATTTCTTCTAATTCATTTTTTATTTCTAATCCATTCTTATATTGTATATACCCATTAAAACTAAAACACGCAACAGCAAAAACAATACATACTAAAGCAATCCATCTAACTAAATATATATTTATTTCCTTTAACTTGTTTTTTTCTTTATATTCATCAGAATATTTTACTTTTATTTGTATATTATACTTCTTTTCTAATTTATCAAATTTTTTAGCGTCCTTTATTAATTTTTTTTCTACTAAATCATTTTCATATATTATTATTTTTATATTTATTATATTATTATCTTTTAAAAAGTTTAATAAATCATTTAATAAATCATAACTATAATTATGTATTTCAATAGTATTTAAATTATTATTAATTTGGAAAAAAAACTCTAATTCTTTATAATCGATTTCCCTAAAATTTTTATTAATTACTAATAATTCTTTATTATATATTTTTGAACATGTATCGATATTATTGTCATTCATTATATCACTCATAAATAAATACTCACATCTTGTATTTATTTTAATATTTCCCATTTTTTTCATCATTACATTAGGAATAGAATAACAATTTATTTCTTTTATATTTTTATTTTCTAATAATGAATAACAATCTGAATAAGTAAGTTCTTTATCATATTCAAAATAAATATATTTTATATATTTTATATAATTAATTATTAATAATGAAATTTCACATACTTGACTATTTTTAATAATTGCTTTATTTATTTTTTTATTTAAAATTAAACTTATTTTTTCTTTCAATAAATTTTCATTTTTTAATATTTCATCATCTATTTTTATGACTTTTTTATTTTGTACATAATTATCTAAAAATTCAAGATAATGTTCAAATTCATTTTTACTGAATATAATATTATCTTCTTCTATTTTAATAAAAACCTTCATATAATCATTCCTTTAAAAGAAAAGACTTCAATAGAAGTCAATTATGCTTGTGGAAATTTGCTGCGTTTTCTACTTATTAAATATATTGTACCACCTATAAGTGCGATTACACCTAATGCACCAGATGCAAAATAAATACCTGTTTCTGGATTTATTACACTTTTATATGAAACAGTTGGTTCCTTAACTTCTGACTGAGTTTTTAAACCATTTTTAATGTCTAATTCAAAATCGACAACAACAACACTATCACTATCCCCATTACCAAGTGTATTAGCTTGATAAATTATTCCATTTTTTTCAATCGTTAAATCGTATTGATTTAATAACCACTCCACATCAACATCATACCCATTATTAGAGCAATAAAGTTCAAACAATGTATTTATAATAACAGTATCAGCAGTTAAATTATCTAAATTATCATTAAATTCATATTTTAAAATTCCATCTTCATATGTAAAAACAGTTTCATAATCTTTTCCATCAAAAATTGATTCGATTTTTAATGTATTTCCATCACTTATTAAACTCATATTTTCAGAGCCAACCAAGTATTCATCAACCTCATCAACAAACTTTTTAAAATCTTCTGTATAAGAATTATTAGCTACTACTTGCTCACTTTCTCGATTTTCTATATTGTTAACTAAAGATTCATCTACTGGTTCCTCAGCATTAACACTACTAGTACTAAAAATAAAAGCAAACGCACTTACAATTAAAAATATTTTCTTCTTCATTACTCTCTCCTACCTTATAATACATATCATACACTACTAGTATACATTTAATGTATTTTTTTGTCAAGATTTGTAAACAAATTAAATTTTTTTTTATAAATATATAATAACAATTAATATAAAATGCACTAACACTTCCAAAATAATTACATAAAATACTCATGAATATATAAAGGGGGATATATGATTGAATGGTTTAGTAATTTAAATTATATACTTCAAGCATTAATAGCAGGAATTTTTACATGGAGTATAACTGCAATTGGCGCTAGCTTAGTATTTATATTTAAAAAAATAAACAAAAGCGTCATGGATGCAATGCTTGGATTTGCAGCAGGTGTTATGATAGCAGCATCTTTTTGGTCCTTACTCTCCCCTTCGATTGAAATGTCAGAATCACTAAACATGAACGCATGGTTAGTAGCATTTATAGGATTTATATTAGGTGGAGTATTATTATTTATTGGTGATAAAATATTTGATAGACTTGAGAAAAAAAGAAAAGGAAATCAAGAAAAAGGCAAATTAAAAAGATGTTTAATGCTCATAATATCAATAACACTACACAATATTCCAGAAGGGCTTGCAGTTGGTGTTGCCTTTGGTTCACTTGCATATGGATTAGAAGGAGCTACCGAAAGCGCAGCAATTATGCTAGCCTTTGGTATAGGTTTACAAAATTTCCCAGAAGGTTCTGCTGTTTCACTCCCACTTAGGAGAGAGGGATTATCAAGAAGAAAAGCGTTTTTTTATGGTCAATTAAGCGCAATAGTTGAACCTATTTCAAGTGTTATAGGTGCACTAATAGTACTTAAAGCAAGATTTTTACTACCATATTTACTTGCCTTTGCAGCAGGTGCTATGATATATGTAGTAGTCGAAGAATTAATTCCAGAAAGTCAATCAAACAAAAAAAAGGACCTAATGGCCTTTTTCACACTTATTGGTTTTTCCATAATGATGATTATGGATGTAGCTCTAGGTTAAATTAGAGCTTATTTTTTTGTTTCAATTAATTCTTTAATCATATCTACAAATTCTTGCTTTGAAACAGTTGTTGTATCTCCACTTCCAAATTTACGATAACTTATAGTATCATTATCTCTTTCCTTATCACCTATTATTAATGTAAAAGGTATTTTTTTAGTTTGACTTTCCCTCATTCTATAAGAAAGTTTTTCTTCCCTTGAATCTAACTCAACTCTAAATCCAAATGAACTTAAATATTTTTCAAGTTCCTTAGAATATTCTAAATGATATTCATTATTAACAGGAATAATATTTATTTGTACAGGGGCAAGCCATGTTTTAAATACACCTTTTGTTTCTTCTATTAAAAAGGCAGTAAATCTATCAAGAGAACCTAATATTGCTCTATGAATAACAACAGGTCTTACCTTATCACCATGTTCATCAATATAAGTAAGTTCAAATCTTTCAGGCAATTGATAATCAAGTTGTATAGTTGAAAGTGTTACATCATGACCTATTGCACTTTTAACTTGAACATCTAATTTAGGCCCATAAAATGCTGCTTCACCCTCTGCTTCATAGTAATCTACCCCTACTTCATCTAAAACTTCCCTTAATTCATTTTCTGATTTTTCCCATAATAAATCATTTCCAAAATATTTTTCTGTATTGTTTTTATCTCTTAAAGAAAGTCTAAAACTATAATTTTCAAATCCAAAATCTTTATATACATCTAAAATCAAATCTATTACATTTTTAAATTCTTCTTTTATTTGGTCTGGTCTACAAAATATGTGTGAATCATTTTGAGTAAATGCACGAGTTCTTTCTATACCACATACAGCACCACTCGCTTCAAATCTAAAATCATTTGCAATTTCAGCAATTCTAATTGGCAAATCTCTATAAGAATGCAAACTATTTTTAAACATCATCATATGGTGTGGACAATTCATTGGACGCAAAACATATTCTTCATCATCTAATTTCATAGATGGAAACATATCATCTTTATAATGTTCCCAATGCCCACTTGTTTTATATAAATCAACACTACCAACTGATGGAGTACATACATGTTTATAACCTAAACTTATTTCCTTATCTGTTATATATCTATCTAGTGTTCTTCTTAAAGTTGCACCTTTTGGTAGCCACATTGGAAGACCTTTACCAACTAAATCAGACATCATAAATATTTCTAAATCTTTTCCAAGTTTTCTATGGTCTCTTTCTTTTATTTCTTCTAAATATTTCAAATGATTTTCTAAATCTTGTTCTGTATCAAAACAAATACCATATATTCTTTGAAGTACTTTATTATTTGAATCACCTTTCCAATAAGCACCACTTACTTTTAATAACTTAAAATATTTTAATTCTTTTACTGTATCTACATGTGGTCCACGACAAAGGTCAGTAAAATCTCCTTGTGTATAACAAGAAATAACAGTTTCTTTATCGTCCATTCTTTCTATTAAATCTAATTTATATGGGTCATCTTTAAACATTTCTAATGCTTCTTTTTTACTAATTTCATGTCTAACTATTCTTTTACCATCTTTAGAAATTTTTTTCATTTCTTTTTCTAAAATTTCTAAGTCTTCTTCTTTTATTACATCATCACCTAAATCGATATCATAATAAAATCCTTCTTCAATTACAGGTCCTACCCAAAATTTAGCATGTGGATATTTATGTTTTACAGCTTGCGCAAGCAAATGTGCACAACTATGATTTAATTTACTTAATCTTTCATCTTCTTTTATATTTATCATACTATCACCTTTTATCTGTGGAACCTATTCCACCCTTTCTATAATCTAATATTTCTTCCTCATCATCTACTGTTAAAAATTTAGTAAATATACCTTGACATATTGCATCACCTTTTTTAACTATATAATCTTTATCTCCATGATTTTGTAGTTTAAGCCATGCATGTCCCTCATTTGATTCATTATTGTAGTAATCACTTTCAAAAATTCCTATTTGATTACACATTCTTACATTATATTTAAATCCTTGACTGCTTCTTACTACAAGCATAAGCATTTCATCATCATTCATTTTTATTTTAACACCGGTCGGTATTTTTATTATTTCATTTGGTTTTAATGTAAAATCAAACAATGAGAAAAAATCATATCCAGCGCTGAAACGAGTACTTCTTTTAGGTAAACTAAAAGAATCATATAAATTTTTATCATCTACAACATCTTTTTTAAATTGTTCAAAACTTATTTTCTCAAACTTTCTCATACAATAACCTCCAAAAAAAGGATAGTACTTAAGGAGTGCATATGCACGGTACCATCCTTTCTTTAACTTAATTTTATAACGGCTTTAACCGGAGATTTCTTTCGAATTCTGTTCATAGGTAGTAATTATTAATGTATTTGTTATTTCACACCAAACAATAACTCTCTTTAAAATACTATTTAATAATGTTGTCCTAATCACCACATTTATAGTTTAAGTTTACTCTAATAAATTTTTTTTGTCAATTATTTTATTATTTTTTTTTACTTTTTGTTTTTCTTGAAAATTCTTTTTTTACATACTCACTACAATAATATCCATTTATTTTTTTTCTTTCATTCAAATGTTTTTCTAAATCTTTTAAATAATCTTCCCAAAAATAAATAGTATCATCATCATGTATATTTTGAACAATAAATTGTTCTGTTAATCTTTGTATAGTAAGTGATGCATAATTTCTAATAGGATTTGTAGTATGACAATAAGTATCTAAACCAAATCCTAAATGTCCTTTATTTACAGTAGAATAAAAAGATTTTAAATAACTTGTATTTATTAAATTCATTATGTCTTCTAACTTATCATTTTGTAATATATCTAAATCTATCGCACCTAATTCATTTATTATATTATCATTATTGTAATAAAGAAATGGATAATTTAATTTTAAGAATTTTGAAGATACAAAATAATTAGTAAGCACCATAAATTTCGCTACAACAGTCGCAAAAACATTTTTATTTAAATCTTGTTTTATTTTCTCTTCATTCTCAAAATAATTACTTGAAATATTTAATTTTTCGCTAAATTCAAATACATTTGATAAAAATTGTGCTTCTTTTTTATTTTTCTTAAAAACTTTACCTATTTCATTATATGAATAATTTCTAGAAACACTTATTATTGCCTTATATATTTTTACATCATCATTTTTTAAGGTCATAGAAGGCGTAAATACGAATTCATATGCGAATACTTTTTTTAATCCTTGTTTATTTAATGATAATAAATTAGTTGATAATCTATTAGGAAACATTGGAATATAATTATCAGGCAAATAAATTGTAAAACCTCTTTTATATGCTTCTTTATCAAGTTTACTATTTAATGGTACTACACTTTCAACATCTGCAATATATATAGTTAAAATATAATTACCTTTTTCGTCTTTGTCTAAAGAAAAAGCATCATCTATACAATTTCCTTTTGAATCAATAGATATTACATATTTATGTGTTAAATCAACATATTTTTTATCACAATTTGCTTCTGTTAAACCATCAATTTCACTTAATACATCTGATTTGCTGAATGGAAACATATTCTCAATTTCATATGAACAAGATAAATCATTCATAGTTTGTGTTTCTTTATTATTAGAAAAACAACTTATTTGTTTAACTATTCTTTGTCTATCTTTCTTTTTTATATTTTCATTATTGCTTACAATATCATACATTTCAAATAATCTATTTTTAAGTATTTTTTTATTTTTACTATTTATATTACAATTATTGGTTTCATAAAATAATTTTAATACATTTTCATAATATGCTACATCAGTTAAATTATATATAAGTGAATTAACATAATTATCAATTACAGCACAGAATAAAATATCATCCTCATAAAATTCTTGAAAGTTAGACAATATAAGTTTTACTAAATAATAATCTTTTCTTTCAAATATTATTATTCCTATCATTTTATTTACTTGATATTCTTGTTTATTATAATCGGCGCAAATGCCCTCAAATATTAAGTTTAACTTTTCTTTGAATTGTTCTAAATTTATTTTTACATCTTCTAATAAACTATCATCTTGTATAAGTGTTTATCAGTTACATTACATAAATTATCTAAAATATAATCCAAGTATTCAATTATATTTTCATCATCTTTTTCATGTTCTAATTTAAAAATATAATCTTTTATAATTTCAAATAATTTTAGTATTTGTTTATCTATATTTAATAATTTATTTACTTCTTTTTTATACATACTACTACCTTATTAATTTCTTAAATTTTTACTTATAATTTGTATTTCACTTGATAATTGTTTTATTCTTTCAATTATTCTTTTTGCTTTTATTTCTTCAACTCCATCTTTACTTACAGAAAAATGTTGTTCTAACGATTCCATATCTAAATTTGATGTAAAAAAAGTTGGTAACTTTTCTTGCATTCTATATTGTATTAGTGGACATAATATTTCATCTCTTCCCCATTGTGTTGTTGCCTCAGCTCCTATATCATCTATTAAAAGAAGAGGTACTTTTTTAATATAATCATATTTTTCATTATAATCTGTTGAAAAACTTGCTTTCAAGTTCCTTAAAAATTCTGGCCAAAATACAACTGAACTTCTTACATTTTCTTTAGCAAGTTCATTAAAAAGAGCTGAAATTAAATATGTTTTACCACTTCCAAAACTTCCATATAAATATAGTCCTTTTTGATTTTTATCTTTCCTATATTCAACTAAAAATTTATGTATTGCTTCTATTGCTTCAAATCTATCTTTATCTTTCATGTATATTTTATCCATATCAGCTTGCTTTATTTCGATTGGTTCATCAAGTACAAATGTATTTTTTAAATGTTTTCTTGATGAATCTAGTTTCTTTTTATATTTGCATGGTTGATAACTGAAATTAATTTTTTTATCGACTACTTTAGGTAAATAACAATATCCTTTTATTTCTTGTTTGCAATCTAATATATTTTTACAATTTAAACATATATCATAATTTAAACTACAATCTTGTAATTGAGATGTATATTTCATTAGTGTTTTATCATCTAACTTTAATTTTTTTACTAAACTTAAAAATTTTTCATCTTTACAAGCAGTATTATATTCTTTTTCTAAGTTGTTTTTTAATTCAAATCCCATTTCTTTAATTTCATCTTTAACATCAAGCATATTATCACCTACTTCATATTTTTTAATTTTCTTTCAAATTCTAATTGTTCTTCTTCAGTTGCCAAATTTTCTTTGATATCTTTTCCAAACCAAGAAGGTTTTTTCTCTATGGTTTTTGTTGTTTTATTTGTAGTATTTCTTTTACCTTTATATTCTTTTTCTGCTAAAGTCATAGCTTCTTCTACTGTTTTTATTTTGCTTCTAACCCATTGACTAGATATAGCCTCAACAAAATTTCTTGAAAATTTATTATCATTTATTCTTAAAACATAATCTATAAGTACATTTACAACACCAGGTGTTAATTCTTGGTCAAGTAATAAATATTCTAAAGTTTTTAAATCTGTTAATGAAGGTTTTGTATAATTATTTTTTTCATATAATATTTCAAATGGAGATGTTGTTTCAAATTTATGTATCATTCTTGATTTATCTGATAAATCTGTTACTTCTTTTCTTAAATATTCTGGTTGTGTATTATATACTATTGAAGGTACTTTTCCTTTATTTTCAAATGAGTAATATTTTCTACAATTTGCTTTTAATTTTTCTAAATCGATTATATGGTCATCATTTATTGAATTAAATAAAATTTCAATTAAAGTTTCTTCACTTAAATTATATATAAATGAAAGTTTTTCTATAATTGTTTTCATTTCTTTTGTTATTTTTCTTTTATTTAATACTTCATCTGGTATCATATCAAATACATAATTTAAATCAAAATCTTCATTTATATTTATTCCATTTTTATTTATTTTTTTTATATCTTTATGTTCATTATATGATATTTTATTAGATTTAAAAACATCACTAAAAGAACAAGTTATGTCATCATAATTTTCAATTTTAAAATTTGGTAATTTAAAATATTGTACTAATTTTTCGTATTGTTCTTTTCCTATATTATCAAGTAATGTAACATCAAGTATTGGATTATTAAAAAATTCATAAGCACTTAATGGTGAGTATAAACAATATATATAACTATTGATATTTCCTTTTTTTACATATGTCTTTAAAAGACCTATTCCTTCTAATTTTTCTCTTGCTTCTATTATATCTTCTAAATTCATGTTCATATTAGTCATTAATTGATGATGAGTTTCTTCTGTTGACATTAATTCTAATTTATCTAAATAAGACCAAAAAGTAAAAAATAAGTTTGTTGATATAGAACCTATTATTGGTTGGTATAACATTGTAATAATTTTTCTATCTTGTTCTGTTAAAATAGTTTTATTTACAACTACAAATGTATCTGCAGGTAAAACATTATTTTTTATCACAATATCACCACCTTATCTAATAATATTGTAACATATATTTTATTTAATTTTAAAAAAAAACGCTATGTTGTAGTTTTTGAGGGATGAAAGTTATAATCCTTATATACCTCAAAGAAATCAAAAATACTATAATTA
>CANRFG010000015.1 GCA_947629815.1 uncultured Bacilli bacterium | reverse complement strand
ATTAATGTTTATCTTCAAGCTGGTCGTGTTGTTTCAAGAGATTATGAGATTTTTGCGATTTTCCCTTATAGATATGTAGATTATGAAACATATTCTGATGGAGAGTATAAATTAGATACAACTAAAGCATTATGGACAGGTAGTAAAGATAAGGCTGATTCTAATATATTAGATTTAGCAAAACAAAATAAATTAGACACATATAAATTTACATTTAAAAAACAAAGTGATGGAAAATATTATGTATATAGTGGAGAATGGGTATAAAAGGAGTAAATAAAAATGAACGAGGAAAATAATTTAAATCAAGTTAGTAGTAAAAAAGATACTATAAAAACAGTGTTAATAGTGATACTTACAATACTATTTATTGCTTTATTAAGTTTTATAGTATATGACAAACTTATTAAAAAAGATGAAGTAAATAGTGATACAAATACTGAAGAAAATACTAATCAAACAAACGATGATAAAGAAAATAATAATACTAATTTTTCTGATTTAGATTTATTGAAAGCCAATAATGGTATAGTTGATGATACAAGAGTTTCACAATCATATGATTATATAATTTCAGATGAGGAAAAAGCAATATTAAAGGATTTACTTTTCCCATATAATTATATAAATACATCAAGAGGATTTGTAGATTCAATTGAAAATTTTGATGTTTTAAAGATGTCTAGAGATAAAAAGATGGAATATGTATTAAAATTACTTTATGATGGTGGCGCAGCCAAAGTTGACCAAGATTGTTATATGGGTACTGATGTAGCTAAATGTTATGAAGATTCAAATGGAAATGTGTATAGTGTATATTTAAATGCTGATGCTGTAAGTGAGATGTATAAAAAATTGTATGGTACACTTGATGATTATAAAAATGGAACTATAAATTCAGATTATTTAACTATCCCTTCTAAATATGATGAAAAAACTAATAAGTATTGGGGAATTGGTAGTGATGGAGATACAGGATTATCAAGAGGAACTATAATAACAAAAGTTGAAAAATTAAACGATGAAATAGATGTTTATGTAGATTCATTCTATATTTTACATTCATCTGAATATGATGGTATATATGCTAGTGAAAGCGATGATAGTAATTTTATTAATAACGAATTTGATACTGGTTTAAGTAAATCCTTATGGAAAGGTTCTTCAGAAAATTTAAAAAATGCTGTAGTTGATTTAGCAAAACAAAATAAATTAGACACATATAAATTTACATTTAAAAAACAAAGTGATGGAAAATATTATATATATAGTGGAGAATGGGTATAAAAGGAGTAAATAAAAATGAATGAAGAAAGTAATTTAAATCAAGTTAACAATAAGAAAGATGCAGCAAAAGTAGTATTGATAGTAATACTTACAATATTATTAATTGCTTCATTAAGTTTTACAGCATATGACAAACTTATTAAAAAAGATGAAGTAAATAGCGATACAAACACTGAAGAGAGTAGTAATTCAAGTATTAGTGGTGAGGAAATTAATATTATGTGGTGTTTGAGTACACAAGGCTGTATAAATGATAAAACTTTATCAAAAGAATCTAATGATATATATAATTATGTAGTAAATGCTTTTAACTCAAAGAAATTTAAAAATAAAATTGACTATGAGATAGAACCATTTACTTCTGCAAAAGATTATTTTTCAGAGGATTATTACTATTCAATAGATATAGATTTCAATAATTTATCAAATTCTACTTCAGAAAAAATAAAAAACATATATTTGAATAACAAAAATGAAATTTTTGAGATTGTATCTATAGATGATGAAAAATATTATACAAATGTATATTCTATAGAAGTAAATCTATATGATTATTTAAACGAAATTTTATTTGAACAATAAGATTAATTGAAGGAGTAAATAAAAATGAACGAGGAAAATAATTTAAATCAAGTTAATAGTAAAAAAGATACTATAAAAACAGTGTTAATAGTAATACTTACAATATTATTAATTGCCTTATTAAGTTTTACAGCATATGACAAACTTATTAAAAAGGATGAAGTGAATAGTGATACAAATACTGAAGAAAATAACAAGCAAGAGAATAATAACCAAAATGAAGGTAATAATTCTCTAGTAGGTATATGGAAATCAAATTCTATAAGTTATACTTGTAATTATTATGAAGCTAATGAAACTTATAATCATCAATCATATGGGGTTATTGCCTTATATGATGATAATACATTTTTAATTAAAAATGATGGTGAGGGTGCAGCTTGTTATCAAGAGTATGAATTCAAAGGTAACTATGTAGTTAGTGAAAATACTATTAAATTATATGATTTTAAAATAACATTTGGTGATTTTTTTGACTTAAGTACAATGGGAATATTTGGTAGTACTAGTGAAGATTTAAATCAGTTTGAAATGGTATTAAATTATGATAATAATGTGATTACAATTAATAATCGTACATTTAATAAAATATCATCAGATTCTACAAAACCATATGGAATTGGTATTATTAATGCAAGTAGCGAATTTAGTTCCATAGATATTAGTATTGATAAACAAGAATATAATGATATATTAAAATTAATAAATAGTAAAAAATTTGAGTCAAAGTTAGAACAATCGCAAGATGATAAAAATGATAACTATTTTGAAATTAATTATTATTATATTGATTTTGAAAATAACTATAATTTATATGTAACTAATGAAAATAAAATTATAGAACCTGTTTATGTAAATGGAGTTTATTCTCATTCTAACGAGTATACAATTGATGGAGATTTATATAGTTACTTAAAAAATTTATTTAAATAATAAAAAACTGAGAAAATTACTTTCCCAGTTTTTTTTCTAGTTTTTTAACCTTTACTTTACTTTCTATTTCATTATCATTTTTATAAACTATAATTTCTTCAATTTCTTTTTCAATATCATTTTCTATTTCTAATACATTTGTTTTTTCCTTATCATTAGTTTCATCATTTGTGATACTAAATAAAGTATTATCTTCAATAATGGTTTCATCTTTTTTATTATTTATTTTAATATATTTATATGTACTTATAAGTTGTAAAACTATTGTAGATGAGAATACAATACTTAAAATAATTGGATTTATAGAAAAAATTAAATTTAAATAACCAAGTATAATGTTAAGAGAAAGAGATGCTGTTTTAACCTTACCAATAAAAATCGTTTTAGGTTTTTTATTATTAAATTCTGCTTGTAAATTACTTATACCAATAAATAATTCCAAAATAACATTAGTTAAATATAATGGATTTTGTAATACAAGTGGAGCAATTAATGTTAAGGCAAAAACTTTATCACTTACTGCGTCTAAATCTTTACCTAATTCTGATGTTACATTAAATTTTCTTGCTAAAAGCCCATCAAAGAAATCAGTAGATGCGATTAAAGCAATAGCAACTATAATAGACATTAAATTTCCAGAAATAAAAAATGGCATTAATATAAAAGGTGAAAAAAGTCTAGTAGAAGTAAGAATATTTGGAATTTGTTTATATACTGTTTTTATACTTTTAAAATCATTAAGCGCATCTTTAATTCTTTTTTTATACTTTTTAAACATAGAAACATCCCCAATATCAATATATTTTATACATAAATACTATAAAAGTCAAATGAATAATTTTAAAAAATTGTAATATAATTTAGTGTATTATTAATTTAATACAATGGAAACTCGTAGGATTACGGTTTCCCTTTTTTTGTTCAAAAACAAAATATTTTTAATAATATTTATTTTTTTTCGACAAAAAAATGTCAAATATAGTTTTATCATATATATGGTGATAATATGAAAAAATATATAATACCTGTTATATTTTCAATTGCTATTGGAGTATATTTAGGAATGATGCTTTTAAAACAATATAACAATGCACAAGCTTTAACACCTGTTTTTAATAATGGACTAACAGAAATATATTTTATAAAAGAAGGTGAATATACAAGTTTAGAAGATATGGAAAAGTCAATGATAAAATTTCCATATTATATACATACTAATAAAGACGGAATATACCATACATACTTATGTATAAGTACACAAGAAGAAAATGCACAAAAAATAAAAGGATATTATGATAATTTAGAGTATAGTACTAGTGTAGAGAAAATAGGAATATCTAATACTAATTTTATTGATGTATTAGAAGAATACGATAAATTAATTTCAGCTAGTAATGATTCTACAATAAGTAGTATATGTAGCCAAATACTTGCTGAATATGAGGAGTTGGTAATAAATGAAAGTAGCGATTAAAGATATGCCTGTTAATGATAGACCAATAGAAAGGCTCATAAATAATGGAGTAGAAAATATAAGTGATGAAGAATTACTTGCAATAATATTAAAAACCGGTACTAAAGAAGTATCTGCCAAGACTTTAGCTAATATTCTATTAAATAATATAGGAGGAATTAAAAACTTAAAAGATATAACTTTAAATAAATTAAAACAAATAAAAGGAATAGGAGTTGTAAAAGCTTCAACTATTATTGCTTGCGTAGAATTATCAAAAAGAATAAATAAAAAAATAGATACTATTTATAATGTTAAAATAACAAGTCCGGATATAATATACAATTATTTTAAGGATAAATTCGAAGGAAAAAAACAAGAATATTTCTATGCAGTATATTTAGATAGTGATAAAAAAATAATACAAGAAAAACTTCATTTTATAGGTACAATAAATCATAGTTTAATACATCCAAGAGAAATATATAAATATGCATATTTGTGTAGTGCATCAGCGATAATACTTGTACATAATCACCCAAGTGGAAATATAACACCAAGCAAAGAAGATATATCAACAACAAACAATTTAAACGAAATAGGGAACTTATTTGGAATAAAAATAATAGACCATGTGATAGTAGGTAATGATGGATATTTTAGTTTTGTAGAAAATGGTATTATTTGAGGTGAAATATGAAAAAACATAAAAAAAAATTAATAATAATTGGAATAATAATAGGTATTGTATTAATTGTAATTATAAGCGATAAAAGGAAAATAACCTTTATAGAAAAAGGAATAAAAGATGGATATACATTTATAATAAAAGCAATTTCAAA
Organism: uncultured Bacilli bacterium; assembly: GCA_947629815.1. Taxonomy (GTDB): domain Bacteria; phylum Bacillota_I; class Bacilli_A; order RF39; family UBA660; genus UMGS872. Next base: position 24,947 of record CANRFG010000015.1, on the reverse strand, counting down.
TAATTGTGAAAATAATTGTGAAGATATAGAACAAGTAGAACTATTAAAAGCAGAAAATAATCAATTAAAAAAAGATATAGATAATTTGAAAGATTTACTTAAATTAGAAACAACTTTAAGCGAATATAAAACAATAAATGCAACTGTGGTTGATAGAAACTTAGGATATTGGTATGATACATTAACAATAGATAAAGGACAAAATGATGGCGTAAAAGAAAATGATGCTGTAATATCGCCAAAAGGACTAATTGGTTATATAGAAAGTGTTAATTATGAATCAAGTACAGTTAAATTAATAACATCAAATTTAAAAAATAAAATATCAGTCAAAATTTCAATAAATAATAAAGAAATATTTGGACTTTTAAATAGTTATAAAGATGGGTATTTTATAATAGAGGGAGTAAGTGAAGATGTAAAAGAAGGTATGATAGTTACAACAGCAGGACTTGGTAATAATTATCCAGAAGGTATATATATAGGTAAAATAAGTGAAATTACAACTGATAATTTTGATTTAGTAAAAACATTAAAAGTTAAATCAGATATGAATTATAATTTGATTACACTAGTAAGTGTGGTATCAAAATGATTTTATTAATAATTATATCTTTAATATTTGATGGATTACTATCTAGTTTTTCAAATATTTTTATACCTCTTTTTACTCTTTCAAGTTTAGTAATAATATATAAAAAGAAAAAAAATTTTATATGGTATTCACTTATTATAGGATTATTATATGGAATTATATTTACGAATATGTTTTTACTTGAATTAATAAGTTACTATCTTTGTTCAATATTTATAGTCATTTATTTTGATAAAATGAAATATAATTTAATGAATACATTTTTAATAACAATTATAAATATAATTTTATATCGAACTATAAATTTTTTAATACTATGTTTTTCAAGGATAATAAAATTTAATATATTTCTATTATTTAAAAGTATATATAGTTCAATATTAATTAATTTAATTTATATAGCTATAATGTATTTTGTATTTATAAAAATATTTAATAAAAGTAATAAAAAAAAATATAAATTATATAATTAATTAGGTGAAAATATGGATAATGAATATTTAAAGAAAATAAGAAAAAACATACATAAAAAAGACAAGCATTACGAGTTTAAGGGTTTAAGGGTTTTTGCAAGTAAATTTTTAATAACAGTTATAATAACTATTTCAACACTTATAATATTAAAAGCAAATCCAAAATTAAAACCTTCTTTTCATGAAAAAGTATATGAAGATAATTTTTCATTTGCGTATATAAACGCACTATATGAAAAATATTTTGGTAGTTCTATACCATTTAAAGATGTATTTTCATTTTTAGATAAAAACGAAACTGTATTTAATGAAAAATTAACATATAAAGAAAGTGAACAATATTTAGATGGAGTTAAAATAGTAGTAGGGCAGAATTATTTAATACCATCTATAGAAACAGGATTAGTAGTATTTGTAGGAGAAAAAGACGAATATGGGAATACTGTTATAATAGAACAACAAGATGGAACAACAGTATGGTATTCAAACTTAAAAAGTATTTCAGTTAAACTATATGATTATGTCCAAAAAGGAAGTTATATAGGAGAAAATAAAGATGATTTTATGTATTTAGTATTTAAAAAAGAAGGAAATATTGTTGATTATAAAAATTATATCTAAAGTTAAAATACATATATTTTTTTACATAGTTACTTTTGTTAGTATACTAACAGGTCATTTTAAAGATTTTATTTTATTTACTTCAATAATATTATTTCATGAATTAGGTCATATAATATCAGGTATACATTATAAATGGGATATAGATAAAATAGTTATTTTACCAAACGGCGCAATAACTATTTTTAATACATCAATAAATAAACCATTTAAAGAAGAGTTTATTGTTTCAATAATGGGTTTTGTATTTCAATTTATATTTTATTTTTTCTTAAAAAAATTTAATATTACTAATTTATTTGCTATAAACTATGGAATATTACTATTTAATCTTTTACCAATATATCCACTAGATGGTTCTAAAATATTAAATAGTATTTTAAATTTATTTTTTCCATATAAATTAAGTAATTTAATATCTATTATTCTATCAATTATTTTTTTAATACCACTTTTATTCTTTAAAAATTTAGTAATATATTTGATTATAATTTTTTTAAGTATTAAAGTTTTTAATGAAATAAAATTAAGAAAAATTACATTTATAAAATTTTTACTTGAAAGAAAAAATAAAAATTTTAAATTTAAAAAAATAAAAACTATAAAAGGTTTAAATATAAATAAGATGTTTAAATATTATAAAAATATATTTTATAGTAATAAAATGTATTATACAGAAGGAGATATTTTAAAGAAAAAGTTTGACTTTTATTAATATTCATGATAAAATTCTAAAGTGTGTAGAGCTCCTCTACAACCGCACTGAATAGGTTTAAAACAAATGTTACCTTAAAGGCGAGTCTTAGATTATAAAGGAGGTTAAAAATGAAAGCAGTTATTGAAACAGGTGGAAAACAATATTATGTAGAACCAGGTACTATACTTTATATTGAAAAATTGGATGTTGAATCAGGTAAAGATATCGTATTTGATAAAGTATTAATGGTTAATGGTAAAGCAGGAAAACCATATGTAAAAGGTGCTTCTGTAACAGGTAATGTTGTTAAACATGGTAAAAATAAGAAAATAAAAGTATATAAATATAATCAAAAGAAAAATTACCATAGAACTCAAGGTCATCGTCAACCATACACTAAAGTAGAAATTAAAACAGTTAATGCATAATTTATGATAAAAGTAAATATTAAAAAAAATAATAATAAAATATCTAATATAACTATTTTAGGACATTCTGGTTATGATGAAATAGGTAAGGATATTGTCTGTGCATCAGTATCTAGTATAGTTACAACAACTATTAATTCTATTGTAAGAATTGATAATAATATTAAATATAAATATGATTCTGGTAATGTTGTAATAGATTATATTAATCATTCTAAAACTACTGATATTTTAATAGACAATATGATTGATTTATTAGAACAATTAGAAAAACAATATAATAAATATATAAAAATAAATAAGGAGGTGTAACCATGTTAAAATTAATGGAATTAAATGTTCAGTTATTCGCACATAAAAAAGGACAAGGTTCTACTAAAAATGGTCGTGATTCTATATCAAAAAGACTAGGCGCAAAAGCTAGTGATGGAGAATTTGTAACAGGTGGCTCAATATTATATCGTCAACGCGGTACTAAAATATATCCAGGTGTAAATGTTGGAATTGGGTCTGATGATACAGTATACGCTAAAATAGATGGTTATGTAAAATTTGAACGCGTAGGAAAAGATAGAAAACAAGTTAGTGTGTATCCAACTGTTTAATTAATTTGTATTTAATAATCAACATTAGTTGATTATTTTTAGTATATGTATGTTATTTTATTATCATAATATATTAGTTTATTGATAATTTGTTAACTTTTAAATAACTTTAAAAAAAAAATAAATATAATTTTGGTATTTTTTTAATATTTATAGTATAATGTTAATATGTTTAAGGAGGAAAGTATGGAAAATTTTTATATAACAACACCAATATATTATCCAAGTGGAAGATTTCATATAGGTACAGCTTATACTACAATACTTGCAGATGCGATTGCTCGTTATAAAAGATTACAAGGATATAATGTTAAATTTTTAACAGGACTTGATGAACATGGTCTAAAAATACAAAATAAAGCAAAAGAAAAAGGGATGACCCCACAGGAATATGTAGATGATATGGCAAAACAAGCAAAAGAATTATGGGATAAACTTAATATAAGTGAACATGATTTCATAAGAACAACTGATAAAAAACATGAAAAAACATTATTAAAAGTTTATGAAAAAATGTATGAAAATGGTGATATATATAAAGGGCATTATAGTGGTTGGTATTGTGTACCTTGTGAAACTTTTTTTACAGAAAAAGATTTAGTTTCAGGAAAATGTCCAGATTGTGGTAGAGAAGTAAGTATAACAGAAGAAGAATGTTATTTTTTCAATATGAAAAAATATCAAAATAAAATAGTAGAATTTTATGAGAAAAATCCAAATTTTCTAGAGCCATTATTTAGAAAAGAAGAAATAATGAATAACTTTATAAAACCAGGTCTTGAAGATTTATGTATATCAAGAACTACATTTGATTGGGGAATAAAACTTCCAAATGATTCTAAACATGTAATGTATGTATGGTTAGATGCACTTACAAATTATCTTTCAGCTTTAGGTTATCTAACAGAAGATGATAGTGAGTTTAAAACTTTTTGGCCTGCTGATATACAAATAATAGGTAAAGATATAGTTAGATTTCATGCTATATATTGGCCAATATTTTTAATGTCACTTGGATTAGAAGCACCTAAAAAATTGTATTCACATGGTTTTATAGTAATGAAAGATGGAAAAATGAGTAAAAGCAAAGGTAATATGATATATCCTGATACTTTAGCTTTAAAATATGGTGTTGATGCTGTAAGATATTTTCTACTTAAAATAATGAATTATGGAACTGATAGTGAATTTACACCTGAATCTTTTGTAGAAAGATATAATTATGATTTATGTAATGATTTAGGTAATTTACTTAATAGAACTATTGCTATGATAAATAAATATTTTGATGGAGAAATAAAAGAATACAAGTGTGTACCTACACAATTTGATAATGAACTTGAAAGTGTATTAAAAACATCTATAGAAGAATTTAAAACAAATTTTGATAATATACAAATAAGTAATTCTTTGTCATCACTATTTAACATAATATCAAAAGCAAATAAATATATAGATGAAACAGAACCATGGGTTTTAGCTAAATCAGAAGAAAATAAAGATAAATTAAATTCTGTAATGTATCACTTAGTTGAAAGCTTAAGAATATTTGCTATATACATAAATCCATTTATGCCAGATACATCAGAAAACATTTTGAATCAATTAGGTATAAAAGAACAATATAGAACACTTGCAAGTGCCTTATTTGGAAAAGCAGAAAATATAAAAGTTATAGAAAAAGGAATTCCACTTTTTGAAAGATTAGATGTTAATACTTCAATAGAAGAAATAAAAGAAATGATGAAATAGTATTTATTTTAATAAAAAATATGTTATAATTATTTAAAGGCAATGAACAAGAGGAGTAAAATAAAATAATTTTATAGAAAGTTAGTGGTCGATGGAAACTAATAAATTATTTATTTGAATGTAGCTTGCAAGCCATATTTCTGAAAAATAGTAAGAAATATTGTTGGTCGCATTAAGACTTTAAAGACAACTTTTGTTGTGAATTAAGGTGGTACCACGAGTAAATTCGTCCTTTATAGGATATTTACTCGTTTTATTTAGGGGGAGAGGTAAAATGAAAATCACTAATATTAATACAAAAGCATGTAAAAAAGTAAAAAGGGGAAATAAAACTAAAAGAAGTAGCATTCCAGGTAGTACGATGATGCTTAACTTTACAGCAAAATATTATGTAGAACATGTTGCAAAACAAATGGTAGAGGAAGTAGAAGAAAATAATCAAACTACTTTGGAAACAAGTATGAATAAAACATCATATGAAATAAAAAAAGAAAGAAGAAAACAAGTTATTGAAGAACAAGTTCATAAAGAAGGGGGAAAACAAAAGTATATAAATAATAGCTTTAAAAGAGGGAGAAGATAAAAGGTATGTTGGATAAAAAATATAATCATTTAGAAGTAGAAAAAGACAAGTATGATAAATGGGTTAAAAATGGATATTTTACAAGTGGAGATTTAAGTAAAAAACCATTTTGTATAGTTATTCCACCTCCAAATGTTACAGGTAAACTACATTTAGGACATGCATGGGATACAACTTTACAAGATATTATAATTAGATATAAAAAAATGTGTGGTTATGATTGTTTATGGCTTCCTGGTATGGACCATGCTGGAATCGCAACACAAGCTAAAGTTGATAAAAAATTAAAAGAACAAGGAATAAATCCAAGAAGTTTAACACGAGAAAATTGGCTTAAATATGCATGGGAATGGAAAGATGAATATGCTCTTAATATACATAAACAATGGGCAAAGTTGGGTTTAGCGCTTGATTATTCTAAAGAAAGATTTACCTTAGATGAAGGGTTATCTGATGCAGTAAAATATGTTTTTGTAACTTTATATAATAAAGGATTAATATATAGAGGAGAGAGAATAATAAATTGGGACCCTGTTGCTATGACGGCTCTTTCAAATGAAGAAGTTGTATATAAAGATGATGAGGGTGCATTTTATCATTTAAAATATATGATAGAAAATAGCAATGATTACCTTGAGGTAGCAACAACTAGACCTGAAACTTTATTTGGTGATACAGCAGTTGCAGTAAATCCTAATGATGAAAGATATAAACATTTAATAGGTAAAAATGTTGTATTACCTATTGTAAATAAATTAATTCCAATAATTGCAGATGAACACGCAGATATGGATTTTGGAACAGGTGTTGTTAAAATAACTCCTGCACATGACCCTAATGATTTTGAAGTTGGAAATAGACATAATCTAGAAAGAATAATTGTTATGAATCCTGATGCTACTATGAATGAAAAAGCAGGCATTTATAAAGGTTTAACAAGAGAAGAATGTAGAGAAAAACTTGTAAATGATTTAAAAGAAAAAAATTTACTTATTAAAATAGAAAAAATGGTTCATAGTGTAGGTCATAGTGAAAGAACTGATGCTGTTGTTGAGCCATATTTATCAAAGCAATGGTTTGTTAAAATGAGACCACTTGCTGATAGAGTACTTGAAAATCAAAAAGATAAAGATAAAAAAGTAAATTTTGTACCTCAAAGATTTGAAAAAGTAATGAATCATTGGATGGAAATTACATATGATTGGTGTATTTCAAGACAATTATGGTGGGGACATAGAATTCCTGCTTGGTATAAAGGTGATGAAATATATGTTGGATATGAAGCGCCTAAAGAAGAAGGTTGGGTACAAGATAATGATGTTTTAGATACTTGGTTTAGTAGTGCTTTATGGCCTTTTTCTACTTTAGGATTCCCTAAATTAACAGATGATTTAAAAAGATATTATCCTAATAATGTATTAGTAACAGGTTATGATATAATACCATTCTGGGTTAATAGAATGACATTTCAAGGATTAGAGTTTACAGATAAAAGACCTTTTAAAGATTGCTTAATACATGGTTTAATAAGGGATAAAGAAGGAAGAAAAATGTCAAAATCTTTAGGTAATGGAGTAGACCCTATGGATGTTATTGATGAATATGGTTGTGATTCATTAAGATATTTTTTATCTACTTCAACTTCACCTGGTATGGATTTAAGGTATGATAGTGAAAAAGTAAAATCAACATGGAATTTTATAAATAAATTATGGAATGCTTCTAGATTTTGTTTAATGAACATGGAAAATTTTACTAAAGAAGATTATAAATTAGATAATTTAAAAGATATTGATAAATGGATATTACATAAATTAAATAATACAATAAAAGATGTTACTGCTAGTATGGAAAAATACGAATTTAATAATGTAGGAAATACTCTTTATTCATTTATATGGGATGATTTTTGTGATTCATATATTGAACTTTCTAAATTTAGTTTAGACGATAAAGCAACTTTATCAACACTACATTATGTTATTGAAAGTATATTAAAAATGCTTCATCCTTTTATGCCTTTCGTAACAGATGAAATTTATAGCATGTTGCCTATTCATGATGAAAATATAATACTTAGTTCATATCCTGTTTATAATAAAGATTTTGAATTTGGAGAAGTTGCAAATAATATAGAATTAATGTTAGATTTTATTAGACAATATAGAAATATTAAAGCAGAAAATAATATTGATAAGTCAGCACTTGTTAAATTAAATAATAATGAAGATTATACATTGATTATAAAAATGCTTAAACTTAATATTATTGATAAAGAACTTAATATAAATAAATATAATGTTACTAATTCTAAATATGATGTTGATATATATTTTGAAAAAGAAGTTACAGAACAAGATTTATTATTAAAACAAAAACAGATTGATAGTTTAAAATCTAGTATTGAAAGAAGAAAAAAACTTTTATCAAATGAAGGATATATAAATAAGGCACCTAAGAATTTAGTTGAAAGTGAAAAACAAAAACTAAAAGAAGAGGAAGTTTTATTAGAAAGTTTATTAAAATAAAAAGTTTAGAATTGTTTTTCTAAACTTTTTTATACTTTTATTTACCAAATAAATATTGTATAATACAAATAAGGTTAATGATATATATCTTTATTGATGTATTATAGTATAAAAAGCATATATGACTTATAAATTCAATTTGTTATAAATAATTCCAAAATAGCTTGTGAAAAAAGTTAAAATTTGATTCATAACCATTTTTCCTATTTGGGAAAAATGGTTAGTATTGGTTCAAGAACAAAAAGAAAACAAATTGATAGTTTAAATTTATTATTGAAAGAAGAAAAAAACTTTTTAGAAAGTTTATTAAATAAATACTATATAATATAGGTAAGGTTAATGATATATATTTTTGTTGATGAATTATAGAATAAGAAACATAATATAAAAATTATATTGATAAATACAATAATAAATTTTGGTATGTAAGAAAACTTCAAATTTTTTAAAATTATAAAGAATAGATAAAATTTGATAATGTAATAAATAAAGACAAAAATTCTTGTAACAATAGTTTTATCAATATATTAGACCATTTTGTCGATGCAGACAAAATGGTATCAATAGGTTTAAATTTACAGAGGAAGCAAAAAGATTATAAATTATCAAGATATGTTTGTTACTTAATTGTTCAAAATGCTAACACTAAAAAAGAACTATGGAACTTAGTCACACTTATTTTGTTATTTATAGATATATTTTATCAAAAAAAATTTATAATAGATTAATGTTAATAAGGATAATATTGGAGCTATAAATTGTATTGGTCGTTAGTTGTTGAGAATAGTAATTGTTATTCTTTTTTTGTATATATTTATACTTTTATTTACTAAATAAATATTGTATAATACAAATAAGGTGAGTGATACTTATGTTTATTGATGAAGTTATTGTAGATTTACAAGCTGGTAATGGTGGAGATGGCTGCATGGCCTTTAGAAGAGAAAAATTTATAGAAATGGGTGGACCTTTTGGAGGAAATGGTGGAAAAGGTGCAGATATCATTTTTAAAGTAGATGAAGGTTTAAATACATTACTAGATTTAAGATATAAAAAATTAATTCGTGGAGATAAAGGAGAAAATGGCCTTGGAAAAGGTATGCATGGCGCTTCAGCTTCTAATGTAGTAATAAAAGTACCACAAGGAACTGTTGTAACTGATTTAGATACAGGTTTAATAATTGCAGACTTAACTAAAAATAATGAAGAAGCAGTAATTGCAAAAGGAGGAAGAGGAGGAAGAGGTAATATAGCGTTTGCTACAAAATCAAATTCAGCTCCAAACTTTGCAGAAAAAGGAGAACCTGGGGAAATAAAGAGAGTAAAAGTTGAATTAAAACTTCTTGCAGATGTGGGATTAGTAGGTATGCCAAGTGTAGGCAAATCTACATTTATATCTAAAATATCTGCTGCAAAACCTAAGATAGCAGAATATCATTTTACAACATTAAAACCAAACTTGGGTGTAGTTAAAGCAAGTAATAATCGTTCATTTGTTGTAGCAGATTTACCAGGTTTAATAGAAGGTGCTTCCAAAGGAGAAGGACTAGGAGACCAATTTTTAAAACATATTGAAAGAACAAGAGTAATTGCTCATATAATCGATATGAGTGGATTAGAAGGAAGAAATCCATATGATGATTATGTTATTATAAATAATGAATTAAAAAATTATAGTGAAAAAATAATTTCAAAACCACAAATTGTAATAGCCAATAAAATGGATATGCCAAACGCTTTTGAAAATTTAAAACAATTTAAGGAAAAAACAGATGTAGAAGTTTTTGAAATGTCAGCTATAAATGGTAACGGAATAGATAAAATAATAAATAAACTAGCTGATATGTTAGACACTATAAAAAAAGAACCTCTATATGAAGAAGAAAAATTTGAAAGTCATGTTTTGTATAAATTTAAAGAAGAACAACCTTTTACAATTACTAGAGATAATAAAACTTGGATAATAAAAGGAGAACAAGTAGAAAAATTGCTTAAAATGACTAAATTCACAACTGATGAATCAGCGCTTAGATTTTCAAATAAATTAAGAAGAATGGGTGTAGATGATAAATTAAAAGAACTAGGTGCAGAAGAAGGAGATACTGTTAAAATCTTAGATTTTGAATTTGAATTTAAAATATAATATCAAAGTAATCATGATACAAATCATATTACTTTTTTATTGATAAAAAAAACTAATTATGCTATACTTTATAGAGAAAGTAGGTAGTGGTATGTTGAAATTATGTTTAGTAATTTGTATTATTTTTATAATTGCTTTAGTAGTAATTGTATTTTTGTTAAAAAGCAAAATTAATAAACTTAAGAAATCAAAAGAAGAAATACAAACAAATAGTAGTTCTAATATAGAATTTTTATCAAGCGCTAACTATCATATTAGGACATCTTTAAATACAATAGTTGGTTTCAGTGAATGTATTAAACAAGAAGAAGATATAGAAATTTGTAAAGACAATGCAGATGATATTATATATGCAAGTCAAAATTTACTTGATATAATTAACACTGTGTTAGATATTTCAAAAATACAATCAAATAAAATGGAAATAATAGAAACAGAATATAAACCACTTGAAATCTTTGAAAAAGTAGAAAAACAATTAAAAAATAAATTATTTGAAAAAAATATTTTATTAAAAACAAATTACGAATCAAACATTCCTTATATTTTATTTGGAGATAGTGATAAATTAGAACAGATTGTTGCAAATTTACTAAAAAATGCAATAAATAACACAGATAAAGATGAAATTAAATTTAATGTGAATTGTAGTAATGAAAAAAATATAAGCAATTTAATTATTTCTGTTGAATATAATGGGGTTGGAATAAAAGAAGAAGATATAGATAAAATATTTAATAAATTAGAATTATTAAATAATGAAAAAATTACAACATTAGAAGATACTAATTTAGACCTTATTATTACAAAATGTTTAGTAGATATTATAGGTGGTAAGATAAGTATAGAAAGTAAATATGGACAATATTTGAAATTTACTGTTCAGGTTAGTCAACAAATTAAAATGCAAAGTACACCTTTAATAACAGAAATAACTAAATTAGAGGAAAGTATAAAACCTAAAACATATGATTTTTCTTCTAAAAAAATACTTGTTGTAGATGATAATAAAATAAATCTTAAAGTAGCGATGCATTTATTAAGACCTTATGAAATTGAATGCACAGGTGTTGAAAGTGGATTTGAATGTTTAGAAAAAATTAAAAGTGGTGAAAAATTTGATTTAATATTTATGGATGATTTAATGCCTGAAATGAGTGGTATTGAAACATTAAAAGAATTAAAAAATATCGAAGGTTTTAGTACACCTGTAATAGTATTAACTGCTAATAGTATATCTAATAATAAAGAAAAATATTTAAAAGCTGGTTTTAAAGATTATTTACCAAAACCTATTGTTAAGGAAGAACTAAATCATATACTTGAAAATTATTTGACTGACAAAATGGATAATATGGAAGACACGATTTTATTCACTCCAAAATCAACATTAAAACCAATCTCTAAAGATATTTTAGATGAAGTTAAAGTGGTTGACGAAATAGAAAAAGAAGTATCAGATAATTTAGAGGAAGAACATAGTGAATATAAAACAGCTGAAGAATTGTTAAACGAAGCTGAAAAATCTATTGAATCTGAATACCAATTAGAAGAAAGTGAACATGAATTAGAAGAAGCAGATGATGAAAATATAGATGAATTTGAAAGTGATGATTTAGAAGATTTAGACGTTGAAGATAAGATAGAATCTACTAATGATATAGAGGAAAAAGAAGATATAGAATCTGGTAAATTAGATAGTGAAGTTGAAGAAGATATAGAATTTGATAAGTTAGATAGTGATGTTAAAGAACATGATTTAACAGAGGATATAGAAGATAATAGAGAAGATGATAAATATCATAATAGGCAATATCTTATTAATAATGGAATTAATATAGAAAATTCTGAACAATTACTTGGAACAATGAGTACATTTGATGACGCACTAACTGATTTTATGGAGGATGCAAGAACAAAATTAAAAGTAATAAAACTATTTAAAGAAAATTCTAATTTTAATGAAAGTTATAGTTTAATTAGAACTTTAAAAACAGATGTTAAATATTTGGGATTTGATGATTTATATATAATGCTTTATAATTTTGAGAAGAAAATAAAAGAGCAGGATAGTGAGTATTTAAATTCTAATATAGAAGATATAATAAAAGAATTTGAAAGATTAATAGATATTTCAGAAGAATATTTAGGAAAATAGGAACATTGTTCCTTTTTTTGTTATTTGACAAAAACTACCAATTATAATAAAATAGATGTGTATAAAGTACGATAAGGTGGTTAAAAATGTTTGAAGAATTTAGAGAAATACCTAAAGAAAAACCAAAAGAAAGAGATGAATTTGACGAATTAATCGAAGAAATAAAAAGAGAAGAAAAATTTGGAATTAAAAAAAATACTATAAAAGAGGAAGAAGAAGAAACTATAGAAAAAGAAAAATTAAATTTTGTTGAAATAGATTTAAATTTATTTACTATAGAAAATTCTACACTTAAAATACTACTATTAAAAAAAGATGAAGAACCATATAAAAGTCATTGGATTTTACCTAATATACATTTAAAAGATAATGATACTATAAAAGAAAACTTAGATAATTTGTTATACATAAATTTAAAATTAGATAATGTATATTTAAAACAAGCATGTTTTTTAAGTAATATAAATACCATTGTAGATGAAAATACAGTAGTTCTTTCATATATAGGAATTATAGATATAGTACAATTTAATGAAATGGTAAATAAAGATATAGAATATTCATGGTTCCCTATAAATAATTTACCAAAAATTGCATATCAATATGATATAGTAGTTAATGAAACAAAAAAATTATTAAAGGATATTTTAATTAAATTAGAAAGTGCCAAATACATATTACCATCATCATTTTCTGTTTCAGATTTACAGAATATGTATGAGCAATTACTAAATGAACAATTCGATAGAAGAAATTTTAGAAAAAAATTCATTAAAGCTGGAATAATAGAAGAAACAGGGGATATAAATGAAAATACACATGGAAGACCAGCTAGACTTTATAAATTTAAAGAAGATTTACAAGATATAAATTTATTTTGATAAATATCGCAAAATTTTTGTTGACAAACATATACTAAAATGGTATATTACTATTGTATTTAATTTTGGGTTTACATTTGTAAATCTTTAATTAAACATGAAAATGATACACCTGGATATGTGTAAAGAAAGGAGGACAACATGCCAACAATTAACCAATTAGTTAGAAAAAACAGAACTGATAAAGTTAGAAAGAGTAAATCACCTGTTTTAGGAATAGGTTATAACAGCAAAGAAAAGAAAAGAACAAATACAAATTCTCCACAAAAGCGTGGTGTTTGTACTCGTGTAGGAACAATGGCTCCAAAGAAACCAAACTCAGCACTTCGTAAATATGCTCGTGTTAGATTATCTAATGGAATGGAAGTAACTGCTTATATTCCTGGAGAAGGACATAATTTACAAGAGCACAGTGTTGTAATGATTCGTGGAGGACGTGTTAAGGACTTAATCGGTGTTCGTTATCATATAATTCGTGGAACATTAGATACTGCTGGTATTGAAAAACGTCGTCAAGGTCGTTCTAAATATGGTACTAAAAAACCAAAACAAAAATAATTAAAAATATAGTCATGAAGGGAGGATTAATATGCGTAAAAGACGTGCAGTAAAAAGAGATGTTTTAGCAGATCCAATTTATAATTCAAAATTAGTTACTAAATTAATCAATAACATGATGATTGATGGTAAAAAAGGAAAAGCTCAAACAATTTTATATAATGCATTTGACATAGTGAAAGAAAAAACAGGAAAAGAACCAATGGAAGTTTTCGAAAAAGCAATGGAAAATGTTAAACCAGCTCTAGAAGTTAAATCTCGTCGTGTTGGTGGAGCAAATTACCAAGTACCTATCGAAGTTCGTGCAGATAGAAGTCAAGCATTAGGTCTTCGTTGGATTATCCAATATGCTCGTTTAAGAGGAGGACATTCTATGGCTGAAAATCTTGCTAATGAACTTATAGATGCTTCAGAAGGTACAGGGGGTTCTGTTAAAAAACGTGAAGATACACATCGTATGGCAGAAGCTAACAAAGCATTTGCACATTATCGTTGGTAATATTTTAAGAAAGGAATTTATTTATGGCTCGTGAATATAGCTTAGAACATACACGTAATATTGGAATCATGGCACACATCGATGCAGGTAAAACTACTTGTACTGAGCGTATCCTATTCCATACACACAAAATCCATAAAATTGGTGAAACACATGATGGTGCTTCACAAATGGACTGGATGGAACAAGAACAAGAACGTGGAATTACAATAACTTCAGCTGCAACAACTGCTTTTTGGAAAGGTCATAGACTAAATATAATTGATACTCCAGGGCATGTAGACTTTACTGTAGAAGTTTCAAGGTCACTTCGTGTATTAGATGGTGCAGTTGCGCTTCTAGATACACAAGCGGGTGTTGAACCACAAACAGAAACAGTATGGCGTCAAGCAGATGAATTTAAAGTACCACGTATGATTTTCTGTAACAAGATGGATAAAATGGGAGCAGATTTCGAATATTGTTTAAAAACAATAAAAGACCGTTTAGGAATAAATTATGCTCCAATTGAATGGCCAATTGGTGCAGAAGAAGAATTTAAAGTAATTGTAGACTTAGTTAATATGAAAGCTTACGAATATGATAGAAAACAAGAAGAAAATGCAAAAGAATTTGAAATACCAGAAGAGTATAAGGAATTCATGTTAGAAAAACGTAACGCTTTAATTGAAGCAGTTGCTGAATTTGATGATGAATTAATGAATAAGTATCTTGAAGGAGAAGAAATCCCTGTTGATTTATTAAAACGTGCAATTCGTAAAGGAACACTTAGTGTAGAATTTTTCCCTGTTTTATGTGGAACTGCACTAGGAAATACAGGAATAAAATTATTACTAGATGCAATAGTAGATTATTTACCAGCTCCAAGTGATATCCCATCTATTAAAGGTGTTGATATGAATGGTAAAGAAATCGAAAGACATCCATCAGATTCACAACCATTCAGTGCTTTAGCATTTAAAGTTATGACAGACCCATTTGTTGGTAAATTAACATTCTTCCGTGTTTACTCAGGACATATTACAGCAGGTTCTTATGTATTAAATGCAACTAGAGGAACAAAAGAAAGATTAGGACGTATACTTTTAATGCATGCTAATAATCGTACTGAAATTTCAGAAGTATATACAGGAGATATAGCTGCTGCAGTAGGATTTAAAGCGACTACTACAGGAGATACTTTATGTGATGAAAAAAATCCATGTATTTTGGAATCTATGGAATTCCCAGAACCTGTTATTGAACTTACTGTAGAACCAAAATCAAAAGCTGACCAAGACAAAATGGCTATTGCTTTACAAAAACTAGCTGAAGAAGATCCAACTTTTAGAGCTTCAACTAATCATGAAACAGGTCAAACTATTATAGCAGGTATGGGTGAACTTCACCTTGATATAATCGTTGACCGTATGAAAAGAGAATTTGGTGTAGAAGCAAATATTGGTCAACCACAAGTTTCTTATCGTGAAACTATAACTCAAACTGGTGAGTGTGAAGGTAAGTATATAAAACAATCTGGTGGTCGTGGACAGTACGGACATGTATGGGTTAGATTTGAACCAAATCCAGATAAAGGTTATGAATTTGTTGATGCAATAGTTGGTGGTGTTGTTCCTCGTGAATATATACCTGTAACAGATAAAGGACTTCAAGAAGCAATGAAAGCAGGAATTCTTGCAGGATTCCCTATGGTTGATGTTAAAGCAACATTGTTTGATGGTTCTTACCATGATGTTGACTCATCAGAAATGGCATTTAAAATTGCTGCTTCAATGGCTTTAAAAGAAGCTAAAAACAAATGTAAACCAATTTTACTTGAACCTATTATGAAAGTACAAGTAGTTGTTCCAGATGAATATCTTGGAAATGTAATGGGGGATATTACATCTAGAAGAGGTCGTCCACTTGGTCAAGAATCAAGAGGAAATGTACTTGCAATAGATGCAATGGTACCACTTTCAGAAATGTTTGGTTATGTAACAAGTTTACGTTCTAATACACAAGGACGTGGAAACTATACAATGACATTTGACCATTATGAAGAAGTACCAAGAAATATAGCTGAAGAAATTATTAAGAAAAATGGTGGAAATTAGTATAAATAATGTACGAAAGGTTTAATTATTATTCCTTTTGTACAATTTATACATATAAATAAATGTTTTTAAATAAAAACACTTGATATTTTTAAATAAGTAATATAAAATATATATTGTAAATAAATATAAGGAGGAAATTTAAAATGGCAAAACAAAAATTTGATCGTTCAAAACCACATGTTAACATTGGTACAATTGGACACGTAGACCATGGTAAAACAACTTTAACAGCTGCTATTACTAATGTTCTATCTAAAAAAGGATATGCTGAATTCGTTGATTATGCAAATATCGATAAAGCACCAGAAGAAAGGGAACGTGGAATCACTATCAACACTGCACATGTTGAATATCAAACTGATAAGAGACACTATGCACACGTTGACTGCCCAGGACATGCTGACTATGTAAAAAATATGATTACAGGTGCAGCTCAAATGGATGGAGCAATATTAGTTATTGCTGCAACTGATGGACCTATGGCTCAAACTCGTGAACACATCTTACTTGCTCGTCAAGTTGGAGTACCTCGTATGGTAGTATTCATGAATAAATGCGATATGGTTGATGATGCTGAATTATTAGATTTAGTTGAAATGGAAATAAGAGATTTATTAAATGAATATGATTATGATGGAAATAACACTCCAATAATTCGTGGTTCTGCTCTTAAAGCACTTGAAGGAGACCCTGCTTACGAAGCTAAGATCTTAGAGTTAATGGATGCTGTTGATGAATGGATTGAAACTCCAGCTCGTGATACTGATAAACCTTTCTTAATGCCAATTGAAGATGTATTTACTATCACAGGACGTGGAACAGTTGTTACAGGACGTGTTGAACGTGGACAACTTAAATTAAATGACGAAGTTGAAATCGTAGGTATTAAAGAAACTAAGAAATCAGTTGTTACAGGAATTGAAATGTTCCGTAAACAATTAGATTATGCAGAAGCAGGAGATAATGCTGGTGTTCTACTTCGTGGAATTAACCGTGAAGATGTAGAAAGAGGTCAAGTACTTGCTAAACCAGGTACAGTTACACCACATACTAAGTTCAAAGCACAAGTTTATGTACTTAGTAAAGAAGAAGGTGGACGTCATACTCCATTCTTTACAAATTATCGTCCACAATTCTATTTCAGAACTACTGATGTAACAGGTGTTATTGAGCTACCAGAAGGAACAGAAATGGTTATGCCTGGAGATAATGTTGAAATCACTGTTGAATTAATTGCTCCTATCGCTATCGAAAATGGAACTAAGTTCTCAATTCGTGAAGGTGGTAGAACAGTTGGTGCTGGAAACGTTACTGAGGTTATTAAATAATTATAAATTAAAATATCAGAGAAATCTGATATTTTTTTCTTTTTTAAAAGGTTTTTAAAAACTTTTATAATATATAAATTATGGGAGTTGATAAAATGAATATATATATTAAAAATATTGAAACATTTATAAAAAAAATAAGTAAAAAATATTATAGAACTTTAGATGAAATTAAAATAGTAATAGGGGATAGTTATAAAATTTATTTAATTTGCTTTGATATTGAAGAAAATAAGTTTATTATATTTAAAATAATAATAGAAAAGTTTAATAAGAATATTATCAATTATGTAAAAAAATATTTAAATAAAAAACAAATACATTTAGATAATAATGATTATATAATTTATAATGTATATAAAAAATAGGAATAAAATTCCTATTAAGCTGATTTTTTCTTTATTAATCTTTTAATTGGATTATTATGCATAATATATAGTTTATTATTAGTTTTTACCTCTAAATCACCCATATATTCTACAAAATAAGAGCCAAAATTAATTTTAAAATCATTAAGACCAGAATACTTGTTTTCATCAATTAATATGTTACTTACTCCACCTAAATTAAATATTTTATATCCTTCTTCTGAATATTTTTTAATAAGTTCCCAAAGAAGTAGATGTTTAGCGTTTAGATTTCTATAATTTACATCGTAACCATCTATTATCATATGAACTTGGTCTCTATTTTTTACTACAAGTATAGAAGCTAAATCTATTCCTTCTGGATATTTTTCTATCATTTTAGTAGCGTTTACTAGTTTTAATTTATAATTTTCTAATTTATTGTCTATATCTAATTTATTATTTATTAATTTAAAACTATTTTTTTGGTCTGCCAATTTATAATTTATATCTTGTGATATAGAATAAGTATTTTCATATTTATTTTGACTATTAACTAAGTATTTTTTAGTATCTAATCTAGCAAAATATAAATCACATTTATTTTCTTTTCCAAATTCTTCATATATATCAGTTAAGTATTTTAAATTTCTTGGATATTTATTTTTAACTTGATTATAAAGTATATTTATATCATCAAGATTTCCTTTTCTAATATAAATTCCATTCTTTTTAGCAGTTCTTATTTTAGTTTTAAAACTTTTACTTATGTTGTTAAATAATTTTTCTGTTCCAATAGATAAATTTATTACTGATTCAAATCTAGGGCGTTGTGCTTCAAAAAAGTTATTGTATCCATAGTGATGATAATCTAATCTTTTCATATAGTCATATATATGCGAATAGTTTTCATTAGAATAATAACTATTTTTATTAGAATCATATATGTTTTTAACTATTATTGGACTTAATTTAACTGCAACAATTCCTTGCTCTCCTAAGAATTTTTTAATACCTTCATTAAATATCTCATATAAACTTTCATCATTGTAATTAATTAAAAATCCTCTTGGGGCATATGCATAACTATATCCGTGATGTTTTTCGATTATTATTAATGTAGCGCCAACTATTTTATTTCCATTTATTAAACCTATAAATTTACTTTCATAACCTTGATGATTCATAACAAAAGCATATTCTTTTGTTTGAAACAAAGAATTAATTGGGTAAGATTTAGTAAATGTATCAAATTCGTTGTTTGTTAATTCTTTTATATACATAATATCGCCTCCAATTAAGAATTAATATATTGTATCATATTTTAAAAAAAAGTACAAATATAGTAAAAATATTTATACCTTAATGTCTACTTTTGTAACTATTGCACATTGTTTCTTCTTTTTGTTTACATTCTTCACATTTGCAATTACAAATTTTTATTTCATCTAATTCACATTTTTGTTTATCGCAATCGCAGTATTTGCACTCAAAAACTGAACATTTAATTTTCTGCACTTAAAATCACCTCAATTTTATTTTTTACACGATAAATATTAATATACATAAATATCATTTTTTTATTATTTGTTCATATATTTATTTAGGTGATAATATGACAATAGGAATACCTAGAAGTATGTTTTATTATTATTTTAATAAAAAATGGAAATATTTTTTTGACTATTTAAATATTAATACTATCATTAGTCCAAAAACAAATAGAGAAATTTTAGATAATGGCATTAAACTTTCAACTGATGAAATGTGTTTATCACTTAAAAGTTATATTGGACATGTAGATTATTTAAAAGATAAATGTGATTATATATTAATACCTAGGATAGATAATTATGGACGAAAAGAACAAACATGTACTAATTTTTTAGCTATTTACGATATAATTAACAATATATTTGATATAAAAATATTAGATTATAATATAGATTTAGAAAATAATGAAACTGAACTTGAAGGTTTATTAAAGTTATCAAAAATATTAAAAAAAACAAAATCAGAAATTAAAAAAGCATATAGTTATGCTTGTACTATGGAAGGTAAAGAAAAGAAAAAAACAATAATAGATAACATGAATAAACTTTCATCTACAAAAACAAAAATATTATTAATAGGTCATTCTTATAATTTATATGATTCATTAATCGGAGTTCCAATAATAAAATATTTAGAAAAATTAAATTGTGAAATAATTTATTCAGATTTATTTGATTATAAAAGTACCAAAGATATAGTTTCTAAATATTCTAAAAATTTATATTGGAAATATAGTAAACAAAATATTTCAAGTTTAAAATATATAGATAAAGTAGATGGCATAATATTTTTAAGTACATTTCCCTGTGGACTTGATTCACTTGTAAATGAACTTGTATTTAGAAAGATAAATAAACCATATTTGAATTTAATATTAGATGATTTAGGTGGAATAGCTGGTATAGAAACAAGAATAGAAAGTTTTGTTGATATATTTGAGTACTAAAACTATTTGTTTTCCTCATATGGGAAATTATTATATTCCAGCTAGTTACTTTTTTTCTCATGTATTAAATGCAAAAATAATGAAAAGCCCTAAAATAACATCTAAAACAATTGAACTTGGTAGTAAATATAGCCCTGATTTTGTCTGTTCTCCATTTAAATATACACTTGGAACAATGATTGAAGGGTTAGAAAAAGGAGCAAATGTTATATTTCAATTAGGTGGTGGGTGTAGATATGGTTATTATAGTGAATTACAAGAACAAATATTAAAAGATTTAGGATATGATTTTTTATATATCAACTTTGTTACAGGTGGTAAAGCAGATATAAAAAAAATATATAGAGATTTAAAAAAAATAGATAAAAAATTTAATCCTATAAAAGCTTTATATTATCTTTTTATAACTACAAAAATGATAAAATATATGGATAAAATAGATGATTATATAAGAAAAAACATAGGTTTTGAAGTAAATGAAAACGAATTTGAAAAAACAAATGATGAAATGCTTAAAGAATTCAGTAAAACTAAAAATTATATATCACTTTATCGTACATATAAAAAATATAGAAAAAAAATGAAATCTATAAAAGTAAATAAAAAAGAAGTACTAAAAGTAGGAATTATAGGGGAATTATATACAGTTATGGAACCTTTCGCTAACTATTTTTTAGAAAGAGAACTTGCAAAATTTGGTATTGAAATAACAAGATTTACAAATGCACATTATTTATTATTTGAAAAAACAAGAAAAGTTAAAAAATATTTAAAAAATACAAAAGAATATATTAAATACAGAATGGGAGCAGATGCACATGATAATGTAGCGCGAGCAAAAGAATTATGTGAAAAAAAATATGAAGGAATAATACATATAAAATCATCATTTTGTACACCAGAAATAGGATGTATGCACATAATTGAAAAAATATGTTCTAAATATGATGTTCCTGTTATATTTTTTAGTTTTGATTCTAATACTAGTGAAGTTGGAATTAAAACAAGATTAGAAGCATTTTATGAAATGATAGAAATGAGGAAAAATAATGAAATGTTACCTAGGGATTGATATAGGTTCGATATCTACAAAAGGAGTTATTATTGATGAAGAAAATAACATAATTGCTTCTTCTTATATATGGACTGAAGGTAATCCAGTAGAATCAGTAAAAAAATTAGTGGAAATATTAAAACAACAATTACCTGAAGAATATAAAATACATGGAATAGGAACAACAGGAAGTGCGAGAAAATTAATAGGTATAATGTTGAATGCAAATGTTGTAAAAAATGAAATAACTGCTCATGCAGTAGGAACACTTGCCTTTCACCCAGATGTTAAAACTATTTTAGAAATAGGTGGTCAAGATTCTAAAATAATAATATTAAGAAATGGAATAATAGTAGATTATGCAATGAATACTTTATGTGCAGCAGGAACAGGTTCTTTTTTATCAAGTCAAGCTAAAAGATTATCGATTCCAATAGAAGATTTTGGAGAAATTGCTCTTACATCTAAAAATCCTGCTAAAATAGCAGCTAGATGTACTGTTTTTGCAGAATCTGATTTAATACATAAAGCACAAGTAGGTTATAGTAAACAAGATATAATTGCAGGACTATGTAAAAGTATTGTATTAAATTATTTAAATAATGTAGGTAAAGGTAAAAAAATAAGAGGACCTATAATTTTTCAAGGTGGTGTAAGCAAAAACAAAGGGGTACTTAAATATTTTAGGGAAATACTTAATGAAGATGTTATGGTAGATGAAAATGGACATTTAATGGGCGCTATAGGAATAGCAATACTATCTAAAAAAGAAAGTAGTGAAAAACAATATGACTTAAATATAGAAGATATTAAATTTATAACAAAAGCAAATGAATGTAATAAGTGTCCTAATAATTGTGAGATACTTAGAATATATAAAAATGATGAACATGTAGACTCATGGGGTAGTATGTGTGGTAAAGTTAAATAAAAATCTTGACAATTTATATTAAGTAGTGTATAAATTAATTTGATGAAAGGACAAAAGTATGAGTAAGAATTTAGTAATAGTCGAATCACCAAGCAAGTCAAAAACAATTGAAAAGTATTTAGGAAAAGATTATACTGTTTTGTCAAGTAAAGGACATGTAAGAGATTTATCTACAAAAGGTAAATATGGTTTTGGTGTTGACATCGAAAATAATTTTAAACCTGATTATGTGACAATAAAAGGTAAAAAAAAGGATATAGATAGTTTAAAAAAAGAAGTTAAAAAATCTGACCATGTATTTCTTGCAACCGACCCTGACCGTGAGGGAGAAGCAATAAGTTGGCATTTATATGATGTTTTAAATCTTAAAGATAGTGATTATGATAGAATTGTTTTTAATGAAATAACAAAACCTGCTATTATAGAATCACTAAAACATCCAAGAAAAATAGATAATAATTTAGTTAATAGTCAAGAAACAAGAAGAATATTAGATAGAATAATTGGATTTAGACTAAGTAAATTAATTCAAAGAAAAACAGAGGGTAGTAGCGCAGGTCGTGTACAAAGTGTCGCACTTAAACTTATCGTTGATAGAGAAAGAGAAATACAAGCTTTTAATAAAGAAGAATATTACACTATAAGTGCAGAATTTAATAATTTTACAGCTTCACTTTTTAACTATGACCATAAAGACATTGAAATTAAAACAGAGTTAGAAGCAAATAATATATTAAATAAATTATCAAATGCTTTTACTATAGAAGATGTTGATAAAAAATCTAAAAATAAAAAATCAAAATTTCCATATACAACTAGTACTTTACAACAAGATGCTTCAAATAAACTTTCTATGAGTGCGAAAAAAACAATGAGTGTTGCGCAAAAGTTATATGAAGGAATAGATTTAGGCGATGAAACTGTTGGACTTATTTCATATATGCGTACAGATTCAGTAAGACTTTCAGATGAATTTGTTAAAAGTACATTTTCATATATAGAAACAAATTATGGAAAAGAATATATTGGTTATGTTAAAAAGAGTAATAAAACAGAAAATGTTCAAGATGCACATGAGGCTATTAGACCTACAAGTATAAAAAGAACACCACTTTCAGTAAAACCATATTTAACAAACGATGAATATAAATTATATAAAATGATTTATTTCCGCGCACTTGCTAGTTTAATGAATGATGCAAAAACTTTAAATACAACAGTTATTTTAGATAATAATAATTATCAATTTAAAGCAACAGGGCAAATTATAACTTTTGATGGTTATTTAAAAGTTTATAGTGAATATGAAGATACAAAAGATATTGAACTTCCTGATTTTGATAAATTTAAATCAAATGTTGTGGTTTCAAATAATATAGAAAAGAAACAACATTTTACAGAACCTCCTAGTAGATATACTGAAGCAAAATTAATAAAAGAAATGGAAGAATTAGGTATAGGTAGACCTAGTACATATGCAAAAACTATTGATACAATCAAATCTAGAGGATATGTAAATATAGTAGATAAAAAATTTGAACCTACTGATGTTGGATTTGAAATAACTGATAAATTACAAGAATGCTTTAGTCATTTAATAAATGTTAAATACACAGCTAAAATGGAAGATGATTTGGATAAAATAGCTGATGGTAATGCTGTATGGTATGAAGTATTGAAAGATTTTTATGATGAATTTGAACCATCTGTACAAGAAGCTTTTGATAAATTACCTAAAAAAGAAGCAGAAAAAACAGGTGAAGATTGTCCAAATTGTGGAAGTCCTTTGGTTATTAGAAGTGGTCGTTATGGTAAATTTGTTGCATGTAGTAATTTTCCTACTTGTAAATATATAAAAAATGAAAAAAAAGAAGATACAGAAATATGTAATTGTCCAAATTGTGATGGAAAAATAATAGAAAAAAGAAGTAAAAGGGGTAAAATATTTTATGGGTGCAACAACTATCCAAAATGTAATACTGCATATTGGGATAAACCAATAGGAGAATTATGCCCAAATTGTAATAGTATGCTAACTATAAAAAAGGATAAAATTAAGTGTTCAAATTGTGATTATGTAAAATAATCACGGTGAAGTAAAGTAAATGTTGGAAAAATTCAAGAGAAAATACAAGTTATACAATTAATTTGTATTTTTTTACATTCT
>CANRFG010000014.1 GCA_947629815.1 uncultured Bacilli bacterium | reverse complement strand
TGAAAATTTGACAAAAAAATAACCATTTTATAATGGCTTGTAAGATTTTTGATATTTAAAAGTGTTTAAGTTCCGAACAGGAATTATTTTATGTTGAAAATCTTTCATTTATTTTAGATGTAAAAATATTTTTTAAAACAATAAAAAAAATATTCACTAATATATAAAATTATTATATTCAAGTAATATGTATTATATATGAATTTTTGATAATAATATAATTGTACATTTTAAACAAAAAGTGTAAAATGAATGTATTTAATATTGAAATGATAATTATGGTGTGTTATAATGAAAACAGAGTATGGAAGGTGGTGATAGGATGAAAGAATCAGCAGGAGAAGCAAACATGACTGTAATCACTATCGTTTTAATAGGATTGGTTGCTGCTGCAGGAGCAATATTGATTCCAAGTTTGTTGCATGGAATGGAAGATAGATCTTGTTGCCAACAAATGGGAGGACATGTAGAAAATCAAAGATGCGTTGGTGCTGGAACTGATGCTGATATAAATGGTTATCGTACAAACTGCGATGGTATGGCTAATGCATAAAGATTTAGAAATGCAATTTACAAATGTTATTATTTAAACAGTATTGATGGTTTCATTATTACTGTTTTTATTTACAGTCATGTTAAAAATTATGAAATGAAGTTATAAAACATCCTACGACAAGTTGATTTTTGATTGTAAATATATGATTAAATCTTATTAAATTTATTTACTTTACAGAGTCTTTATGTTAAAATTGTATATAGTGTAGGAGGTTGTAACTTATGAAAGAAAGTGTTAGTTACACATATTTGTTAAATATAATAATAATGTTCATAGTTTTAACATTTATGGTTTTAATGGGGACATTAAGTTACACTAAAGCCTATAGAGTTAATAGTAGAATAATCGATGTTATAGAAAGATGCGAAGGTTTTAATGAGTGTTCTAAAGAAAAAATATCAAATGTTATTACTACTCTTGGATATCAACAATACAATATTAAAAATTGTCCTACAAAAGATAAAAAAGATGGTACGATATATCAAGGAATTTGTGTATATGAAATTAACCCAGATGGAGATAATAAACATTATTCATATGGAGTAATGACATTTATGTATATGGATATACCAATAATAGGAGATTTATTGAGAATCCCAGTTTATTCCAGAACAGATAGGATATATAATTTTGATGGTAGTACAAGCTCAGGTGAAACAACACCAACTATTCCTGTGGTACCTAATAGAAGTTAAAAAGAGGTGTTAAAATGAAAGGCGCAATTGGAAATACTATGGTTATGAATATAGTAATAACATTTGTAATTTTAACTATAGCTTTTTTAGTAGGGTCTATATCGTACAGTAAAGCATACAAAGTTAAAACAAAAATAGTAGATATAATTGAAAAATATGATGGTAATTTTAATGATAGTGGAGCTTCAATAGTTAACGAAATTAGTGACTTTTTAGGTTCAATAGGTTATAGAACGGTTTCTCCAAGTGAGAAAGTAGATTGTAAAAAATATGAGGAAAAATCAGACGATAAAGTTATTGGAACCACTTTAAACTATGATGTGTGTATTATTGCTAGAAATAAAGGGAATTCAACAGGTACTAAAGCAGAACATTATAAAGTAGTAGTTTATATGTATTTTGATTTTCCTGTAATAGGAGATGCTATTAAAATTCCTGTCTCAGGGGAAACTAAGTCTTTATTTAAACCAATAGAATAAGGAGGTACTAGAGTGAATGTTATAATTGCTAATAGTCAGAAGGATAAATTAAATAGTTTAAATATTGAAGTTATAAAGCGTTTAGATGGTGAATTTGATGTTAATGAAATAATTTCATCATTTCAAAATATTTTCTATAATAAAATGATATTAGATATAACTGCTTTAAAAGATTATAAAGACATCAATACACTTCAAAAATTATCTATATCACTTGATATGGATAAATTGATTTTGCTATTATTAGATGGAAGTGAAGTTACACAACCATTATATTTATCAAAATTAATATCAATTGGAATATATAATTTTACAACAAATATAGAAGGTATAAATTATTTATATAACAATCCAAATACTTATCGTGATGTAGCTCAATATCATCATTTAGTTGAGCCAGAAGTTGAAACTAAGACCATTGTAAAAACAGTAGAAGTACCAGTTGCTGGACCAACTCAATATGTCACAGTAGCGCCAACACAAGTAGGTCCAAAAATACTTGGTGTAAAATCAATTACACAAGGAGCTGGGGCAACAACACTCATATATATGATGAAAAAAATAATAGAAAAAAATTATAGTGTAGTATGTATAGAAGTAGATAAGACAGATTTTAGTTATTTCAAAGAATCAAATATGATTTCAACAACTAGTAGTAGTTTGGGTAGTGTTATTAGACAAAATAATGATAAAAATATTATAATTATTGATATTAATGAAAGTGCTCCTGCAGAAACGTTTTGCAGTAATGTAATATATTTAATTGAACCATCAACTATTAAATTGAATAAATTAATGACATTAAGACCAACAGTATTAAAAAATTTAAAAAATAAAAATGTTGTTTTGATAAAAAGTCCATTAACTACAAAAGATATAAAAGATTTTTCATATGAATCAGGATTGAATGTATTTTTCAGCTTACCATTATTAGATGAGAGAGTTCAAAACGATTCTGTTGTAGAATTACTTCAAAAATTAAATATTATGTAAATCAAGCTTTGCTTGATTTTTTTTAATTTACTAATTAGCATAATACATGTTATAATAATTCAAGTAGGTGGTTCGATTGGAAAAATTTTCAGTTTTAATGTCAGTATATAATAAAGAAAAACCAGAATACTTAGAGCAGAGTATACAGAGTATTTTAAATCAAACCATTAAACCAAATGAAATAGTTATAGTGAAAGATGGAATATTAACTAAAGAATTAAATGATGTAATAAGAAAATATAAACTAAAAGAAGTTCAACTTGACCAAAATATTGGATTAGGTGAAGCACTAAAAATAGGTGTTCAAAATTGTAAGTATGATTTAATTGCTCGAATGGATACAGATGATATATCTGTCCCAAATAGATTTGAACTAGAATTAAAAGAATTTAAAAAAAATCCTAAATTAACTCTAGTTGGTGGTCAATTCATAGAATTTGATGAAATTGGTATAGGTAAAAAAAGAGAAGTTCCATGCGATAAAGAAGAAATAAAAAAATATTCATACAGAAGAAATCCATTTAATCATGTTACAGTTATGTTTAGAAAAAATGATATACTTAAAATTGGCAATTATTCCCATATGCCTTATTTTGAAGATTATTACTTATGGGTAAGATTGATAGAAAAAAATTATGAATTTTTAAATTTAGATGATGTTCTTGTATATGTTAGAAGTGGAAAAAATATGATTAAAAGAAGAGGTGGATTAAAATATATTAAATCAATATACAACTTTGAAAAACAAATATATGATATTAAATATATAAATTTTAATAAATTTGCATCAAATGTTATTATTAGAACAACAGTTAGTATAGTTCCAAATAAAGTAAGAGAAAAAATATATACCATTTTTTTGCGAAAATAACAGTAAGAACTAATTTAAAAAATAAAAAAAATATCTTAAATCTATTGATAGACAAATTTTTGTGTTATATAATTAATATATAAGTTTTGTTGTATTCAACTTAAATTATTTGAATAAAAGGAGAGGTAAATATGTATGATGATAGAATAATGTTAACATCAAAAGACATATACGAAAAGGATTTTAAAATGGATACAAGAGGTTATAGACCACAAGAAGTAGATAAATTTTTAGATGTTGTAATGCGTGATTATGACGAATTTGAAAATATAATTAAAGAACAAAAAAGAGAAAAACAAATGTTAGTTGAAGATAACATGAAATTAAAAAAAGAGATAAGAATGTTAAATTCAAAATTAGAAGTTTTGAAAGATGCAGAAGGAAGTAGTAAATCAGTTAATAATGCAGATTTACTTAGGAGAGTTTCAAAATTAGAAGAAATAATTTATGGAGAATAAATCTTGACAAACGCTGCATTTAAGTAATGTAGAGGAAAGTCCATGCTCGCACAATCTGAGATGATTGTAGTGTTTATGCTCAAGGAAAAAATAACTTGAGGTAGCTATTGCTAACGGCTCTGAAATAACCTAAGTCATATAATGATATGGTTAAATTAAGAATAAAGTGCCATAGTGACGATACTTATTAGAAATAATAAGAGTGGAACGCGGTAAACCCCATAAGCGAGAAACCCAAAATATGGTAGGGGAACTCTGATGAGATAAATGAATTAAATCAGGGACTGTATAACAGTAGATAAATGTTTGTCGCC
Organism: uncultured Bacilli bacterium; assembly: GCA_947629815.1. GTDB lineage: Bacteria > Bacillota_I > Bacilli_A > RF39 > UBA660 > UMGS872. The sequence goes on along the minus strand of CANRFG010000014.1, from coordinate 26,082 downwards.
TTTATAGGTACAGAACATGGCTTATAAGATTTATTTAATAGTGGGTGAAATAATGAAAGAAATTGGTGAGAAATTAAAAGCAACAAGAGAGGAAATTGGTATAAGTAAAGAAGAAGTTTGCGAAGACTTGAAAATAGAAATAGAACAATTAGATAACTTAGAAAATGGTGATATGCAAGCATTTCCAGATATATTATCATTAAAATATTTGATAAGGGATTATGCAAAATATTTAGGACTAGATAAAGATGATTTAGTTGATGAATTTAATGAGTATTTGTTTGATTATACCTCTAAAATATCACTTGAAGATATAAAAGAAGCAACTAAAGAATTAAAAAAAGATAATCTAGATAAAATACAATCACCATATACTATAGAAAGAAAAAATAAAGTATATATTCCTCAATTTTTAATATATATTTTTGTAGTTATAGTAATATTGTTACTTGCATATTTTATATATGCAATAATGACAGATAGTGATTCAGATAAAGAAACATTAATTACAATGAATTATGAGGTGGTTAAATGAATTTACCAAATAAAATAACTGTGTCTAGGTTAGTTTTATCTGTAATAATTATAATAATTTTAATATTTCCATTTGACACAGTAGGAATAACATTACCAAGATTATTTATAAATGAAATGTTAGTAGTAGATATAAAATATTTTGTAGCAGGAGTCTTATTTATAATTGCTTCACTTTCTGATTTTTTAGATGGATATATAGCTAGAAAATATAATATGGTTACTGACCTTGGTAAAATGCTTGATGCAATTGCAGATAAAATTTTAGTAAATGCAGTTCTAATTTTGCTTGCAACAAGTGGCTTTATACATCCAATAATACCTGTTGTTATAGTAATAAGAGATACATTTGTAAATACAATAAAAATGATTGCAGGAAACAAAGGAAATGTTGTAGCGGCAAGTATAGCTGGTAAAATTAAAACAATCTTAATGATGTGTGGTGTCGCACTTACATTATTTTATAATTTACCATTTGAATTAATAAATATAAAAGTTTCAAATATTTTACTTACTTTAGCTTGTATAATGTCTATAATATCAGGAATTCAATATTATAATTCAAATAAACAATATCTAAAAGAAAATTAATTTTTCTTTTTTTTTAATTTTTTAAATATTACATATTTTAAAAATCTGTAATAAATAATATAAAAAAATCGCACAGATTTTTAAAATTAGCTAAGCAGATTTTAAAAATTAGTAAAAAAAATAACGCAGATTTTAAAAATTAGTAATTTTACAAATAAAAAAATAAATGATATTCTTACCTCAGAAAAGGAGGAAATATAATGAAAACAGTTAAAATATTAGACCCAAATTATGATTGCATATTTAAAACAATAATGTTAGATAAAGATAATGAACAATATTTAAAAAAATTAATAAGTTTAATAACTAACATAGATATTGATTATCTAGAAAACATGTATGTAGAAGATGTAGAAAATAATATAGAAATTGAAGAATATGAAAAAATAAACTCTGATGTGATAGTAACAGTAGGTAATCACGCAATAAACTTAGTAATTAAAAAATATTGTTATGAAATAATGGAGGATAAAATGACATTTTATGATTATCTAAATATGATAATGATGATACAAATAAACTTTGATATGCATAGTAAATTTAAGGGAGAAAAAGATGTATATGAGTTTATAATGCAAGAAGTGAATACAAAAGAAGTGTTATACGAGGGTTTAAGAGTATATCATGTAGATTTAGAATTCATAAGAAAAAAATTTTATGAGAAAAAACAAATAAATGAGTTAGAAAAGTATTGTTTGCCATTAACAACAGAAATAGTATTAGAACTATGAAAAGAGTAAAAGGCAATAAAATATGTAACTAGTTATATAAAAATAATTTTAAAATAATTAGAAAACATATTAAATCATATAGTATGACATTAAATATACTAATTAAACATTAAAAACGAACAAATGTTTGAAAAAACTATTGACAAACTAATTAAATTATTATAAAATTATATTGTTGAATGATAGGAGGAAAACAAAATGACAAAAACAACTAATGATAAAACATTAGACCAAGTACTATTAGATATAGAAAAACAATTTGGAAAAGGTTCTATTATGAAATTAGGAAGTAATGAACATAGAGAAATTGATGTAGTACCAAGTGGTTCTATTTCACTTGATGTTGCACTTGGTATAGGAGGATACCCAAAAGGAAGAATAATAGAAATTTATGGGCCTGAATCAAGTGGTAAAACAACTTTTGCGCTTCATGCGATTGCTGAAATTCAAAAACAAGGTGGTAAAGCGGCTTTTATAGATGCAGAACATTCTTTAGACCCTAATTACGCTGAAAGATTAGGAGTAAATATTAATGAGTTATTGTTATCTCAACCTGATAATGGAGAACAAGCTTTAGAAATTTGTGAGGCTTTAGTTAGAAGTGGCGCTATTGGAATAGTAGTAATAGACTCTGTTGCTGCACTAGTCCCTCAAGCTGAAATTGAAGGTGAAATGGGTGATTCTCATGTGGGACTTCAAGCTCGTTTAATGAGTCAAGCACTTAGAAAACTTTCAGGTATAATTAATAAAACAAATACAGTTGCAATATTTATAAACCAATTAAGAGAAAAAGTTGGAGTTATGTTTGGTAATCCAGAAGTAACTCCAGGAGGAAGAGCTTTAAAATTTTATGCTTCAATTAGATTAGAAATAAGACGCTCAGAACAATTAAAAGTTGGTTCAGATGTTGTAGGAAATAAAACAAGCATTAAAGTTGTTAAAAATAAAATGGCACCTCCATTTAAATCATGTTCAGTTGATATAATGTATGGTGAAGGTATATCTACTGAAGGAGAACTTGTGGATTTAGCTAGTGAAGCTGCAATCATTGAAAAGAGTGGTGCATGGTATTCATATAATGGAGAAAAAATAGGTCAAGGAAAAGAAAATGTTAAAGAACTATTTAAGAAAGATCCTAAGTTAAAAGATGAAATAATGAATAAAGTAAGAGAACACTATGGTCTTACAAAAACTAAAGAAACAGAAGCTGAATAATTCATGTTTCTTTTTTCTTGACTTATTTTGAATTAAACATTACAATAATTATAGAGTTAAAAACTCTAACAGATAATGGAGGTAGTATATGGATAATATAGTTTTCTCCATTTTGCTAGTACTTATTGGGATTTTTGTAGGAATAATAACATTATTTATAATTAATTATATAAGAGGAAATTCTGTTTCTAAAAAGGCTGAAAAAATTATAGAAAAAGCTAAAAAAGAAGCAGATAAAATAAAAAAAGACTTTTTATTAGAAGCAAAAGAAGAAGGACATAAATTAAAAATAGAAGTTGATAAAGAAATAAAAGATAGGAAAGCAGAACTTAACGAGTTAGAAGAAAAATTACTTGTTAGAGAAGGTAATATAGAAAAAAGAGATCAGACACTTCAAAATCGTGAGCAGATGCTTGAAGAAAAAGAAAATAATATAATTAATAAACAAAAAGAAATCCAAAAAGAGCAAGTAGAATTGGAAGAAATTAAACAAGAACAGATTAAATTACTTGAAAATATAGCAGGATATTCAAAAAATCAAGCTAGAGAATTAGTGCTTAAAAAAGTAGAAGAAATGATGGATTTAGAAATAGCAGCTTATATAAAAGATAGAGAAGCTGAAGCAAAATTAGAAGTTGATAAAAAGGCTAAATCTATGTTGACATCTAGCATGCAAAAATACGCTGGAGATGTTGCTAGTGAACAAACAGTAACAGTTGTAACTTTACCTAATGATGAAATGAAGGGCAGAATTATAGGTCGTGAAGGCAGAAATATACGTACAATAGAAGCTGTAACAGGAGTTGATTTAATAATTGATGATACACCAGAAGCTATCGTTTTATCTAGCTTTGATCCATTAAGACGTGAAATAGCTAGATTAACGATTGAAGATTTAATAAAAGATGGTAGAATTCACCCAGCTAGAATTGAAGAAATATACGATAAAGTTACTAAAGATATTAAATCACAAATAATTGAATTTGGACAATCTGCTTTGTTTGAACTTGGAATTACCAAAATGGATCCAGAATTAGTAGAGATACTTGGTAAATTACATTTTAGAACAAGTTATGGTCAAAATGCCTTACAACATTCTATTGAAGTAGGTTATTTAGCAGGAATACTTGCATCTGAAATAGGAGAAAATGTTGGGATAGCGCGTAGAGCTGGACTTTTACATGATATTGGAAAATCCATAGACCATGAAGTTGAAGGTAGCCATGTTGAATTAGGGGCAGAACTAGCTATTAAATACAAAGAAAATGACATAGTAATTAATGCTATAGAATCACATCATGGTGATAAGAAACCTACAAGTATTATTTCAGAATTAGTTGCTATTGCTGATACTTTGTCTGCATCAAGACCTGGTGCAAGAAATGATTCATTAGAGAATTATATTAAGCGTTTACAAGATCTTGAAAATATTGCAAATGAAATAGATGGTGTTGATAAAACATTTGCTGTACAAGCAGGTCGTGAATTAAGAGTAATTGTACAACCTGAAAAAATAGATGATTTAGGTAGTCATAAAGTAGCTCGTGATATTAAAAATAGAATAGAGCAAGAACTACAATATCCAGGTACAATAAAAGTAACTGTTATAAGAGAAACAAGAGCAATAGAAGAAGCAAAATAAATTTAAATGATAAAACCCTCATTTGAGGGTTTTATTGTTTTTTATAACATTACTATTTTTAGTAACAATTTCATCATCAAATATTGGATCCTTAAGAATTTTTTGAAGTTCTTTTTTTGGATTATCGTTTTCATCAAACATTGAAACTTCTTTAAATTCTTCATCTGTATATGTTTCCCAATTTTCTATCCTTGAAAAAGTAATCTTATCAAAATCTAATTTTTTCATTAATTTTACGAAATCTATCATTTCATTATAGTTGTTTTTTTGAACTACAAAGAAGACTTCAACGAGAGAAATTTTATCTGTTTCTTTTTTAATCTTTGACAGATATTCTAGATTTTTCATTAATTGTTCAAAATTTCCACCAACCCTTACCTTTTCATATGTTTCTTTTGTAACAGCATCAATACTAATGAAAAAATTGATTTTATTGTATATGGAACATAATTTATCTAAATTTTTTTTAGTTAATAAAGTTCCATTTGTATGTATAGTTATAAAGTCTCTTTTTGTAATTTTAGAGTTAAATATCATATTTTTATAAATATTACTAAAGAATACTTCACCTTGACTTGCTATAACTAAATCATGTGGTTTTGTAGTCCAATTTGATGATGTTAATCTTTTAGATAAAATTTGAGCTATTTTAAGCTTAGAACCTTTATAGCTACAAAAATCATTTCTGCAACTAGGGCATTTTAGATTACAAGACCTGTCTATTGAAATACATACTTCATTTGGAGTTTCCAATGTTTCTAGGTCACTAAATCTTGTGTTTGTTTTTTTAGAACCTACTGACATAAAAGGGCATGAATCTGGATTGCAAAAAATGTAGGTCTTGTTTATAATAGCTAGCCTATGTAATTTAGCAGAGTTGGAATTCCATACTTTTTTAACACTTTTAAAAAGTATACTTCCAATATCTCCTTTGGACCAGCCAGGACAACAACTATATACAAATCCACCAGGTTGAACATGAGCATACCTAAATGGATAGTCGCATCTTATATTATCAATAGAATCAGTGTAAATCATTTCTTTAAAATATTCTGAATTTTTTTTGTATTTTTCGCAATTCCATTGAAAAGAGGAATTTATTAATTTTAATTTCATTGTAAATTCATCAATTTTGTCATCTAGTAAATAAGCAAGGTTTTCTAAATATATAACATTTTTAAAATTTAATTTGCTAAAGATATTATCTATTTTTTTGCTTTTTCTATCACATATTATAACTGTATATTTTTTTAACTTATTAACATTAAGATCGTTAATATTGTAACAAGGTTTACCTTTAAATTCATTAAGATTTTTATCGATAATGTATCCAATTATTTTTGATTTGGGAAATAAATATTCAAAATCTTCTTGATGTCTATTTATTCCATATATTAATAATTTTCTTTTTTTTATATTCATAACTACCTCTCAATCACCTTATAAGTTCATTAGTTTCTACTATAACTTTTCTTTTTTTATCTTTAAATACTGAATTTTTAAGTATTTCTTGTAGTTCTTTTTTTGGTGTGCCATCTTTATTAAACATAGATATTTCTTTAAATTCTTCATCTGTATATGTTCCCCAATTATCAATCCTTGTGAAATTAACCATATCAAAGTTTAATTCATCTGCCATTTTTATGAAATCTGGAATTTCTTTATAATTATCTTTTTGCACAACAAAGAATAGTAGAACAAATATTTTTTCTGGGTTTTCATTTTTTACTTTGGATAAATTTTCTAAATTTTTCATTAGTTGATCAAAATTTCCTCCAAATCTAATTTTTTCATATGTTTGTTTTGTAGCAGCATCTATAGTAATTAAGAATTCAATTCTTTTATCATATATTGCACATAATTTATCTAAAGTTTTTTTAGTTAACAAAGTTCCATTTGTATGTATTTTAATATAATCTCTATTTGTAATCTTAGAGTCAAATAACATTTTTTTATATATTTTACTGAAAAATACTTCGCCTTGACTGGACATTATAAAATGCTTTGATTTTGTTGCCCAACCAGATTTAATAATTTTATTAGCTAAATGTTTTGTAATTTTATATTTTGCCCCATTATAATTGCAGAAACTATTTCTACAACTAGGACATTTTAAGTTACAAGATCTATCAATAGAAACGCAAACTTCATTTGGATATTTTGAAGTAGTTAAATTTTCAAATCTAGTATCAGTTTTTTTAAAACTTTTCTTTATAAATGGGCATACATCGAAATTGCAAAAAAAATAAGTTTTATTTATAATAGCTAATCTGTGAAGTTTAGCGGAATTAGAATTCCATAGTTTTTTAGGGCTTACAAAAAAAATATTTCCTACCTCCATTGTTGTCCAATTAGAACAACAAGTATACACGTAACCACCAGGTTGAATTTGAGCATATCTAAACGGATAATCGCATTTAATATTATCTATTGAATCAGTATAAATCATTTCTTTGAAACATTCGGAATTTGGCTTATACCTCACACACCCCCATTCATTAAAATGTTTGCCCATAAAGTTTACTGAAAATTGCATAAAGTTGTCATCTAATAAATAGGCAATGTCTTCTAGGTAATATGCTTTTTTAAAATTTAAATTTTTAACAATTTTATCAATTTTTTCATTTTTTCTGTTACATATAATAAGTGTATATTTTTTCAATTTATTTGGTATTTCATTTATAGAATAACATTTTTTTCCGTTACATTCTTTATTATTTTTACTATCAGTTATGTAAGCTATTACGTTTGCTTTAGGAAACATATACTCAAAATCTTTTTGATATCTATTAATTCCATATACTATTGTTTTTTTTAAATTAATCATAATATTACCTCTTTAACTTTAATTCTTAAGTTATATTATATACTAAATTATAGAAAAATAAAACATAGATGGTTAAAAGTGTTATTAACTATCTTGTTTTTGAAGATAGAATTAAGCAAGTGTTTTTTGTAATTCTTTTTTGATTTCCATCATTACCAAATTATTTCATTAAAATTATCATACGTTCTCTAGTTTTCTATTTTTATAAAAAAAATCATTCCTTTACAATTAGCTTTTTAAAGAGCAAATAGTAAATTGACAATACTTGTTTTATTAGTTACTTTTTTTAACCACATTTATATTAATATAAAAATTAATTTTATTGTATTCGCTACATATTCATATCTATTAATTTATACACTATAAAATTTTATTTCTAATATTCATAATTATGTCTTTTTGCTTTTATCTTATATCTATATATTCTTGGATAATATTAATTCGATTATCATTAAATAAATATCTAATATATGTTACATCACAATAAAATGATTCATAATGTGTTAAACGATAATCATAAAAATAATTGTATTTATTATCATAAACAGGGCAAGAAATGTTTTTAATTCCACTTTCATATTGTGTTTTCATATAATTGTATCTTAAATTGTTGTAATAATTAAAGTCTTTATAGAAGAATATTAATCTAGCAGTCATTATAATGATTATTATTACATTTATGAGAATTATTAAATAACAAATAAAATTTTTATTGAATATATTATTAATTAAAAATACAATTAAGGTTAATGAAAAAAAGAAGAAAAGTGTTGTTACCCTTGTTTCAAAATAAGGGGCAAAATAAATAACAAATATAGATATTGTAGATACTAACATGTGAGCTATAACCAAAGTTAACCTCTTCAGTGAGTCTCTTAAATTTTTGTTAATTATTACTGATATTATATATATGATTAGTAAAAATCCTATTACCATAAAAATAAATTTATAATTGCTAAAAAACGTATTTAATAAATTTTTCTTTGAATCAATTGCCCAATTCATATTAGAAAAAAGATCTATTCTTGCTTTGGTTTGTGAAAGTGTACACATTATTAAAAAACTTATAGATGCTATAATAGGAGAAATGAATAACCATTCTTTTACATATTTCTTCTTTATTTGAATAAAAGCTATAATTATCATATAGACAATTAACCAAGGAGTAACATTTTCAACAGAAAAACCTGAAATTATACAAAGTACGAAGTAAAAATATTTTAATTTTTTATGCTTAGAAAATATATCATAATTATCTAATAGCAATCTAAATGGCATCGCTACTATCAAGTTTAAAGTTGTAGTCCAAAAGTGATTAAAAGAACCACCCATCCACATTAAAACTTCGCTAAAAGCGGGAAATATTGTAAGACATATTATATAACTTGATAATATTGATAAATAATATTGTTTTTTATTAAAATATTCTTTTGCCTTAGTTCCATATATGTAAAAATATACTAAATTAAGAAATAATAAAAGTACTATACTATTTAAACCAAAGTAAACAAATCTAGGAAAACATCCAATTATAAAATATAAAATTTCTCCAATTTTAGTATTCCAATAGGCTATTCTATAAATAATTTTATTAATATGATCTAAAAAAGTAAATTCTGGGTTATATGTATATGAGTTTGCTATAGTATCATCAATACCAAATAAATCGACAGTACTTGATATTAGAATATACGATACAAGAATTATTAGATTTACTAATATAAAATATTTGTATTTTGATAAAAATGCTTTAAATTTACTCATAACTAAAACTCCTAACCTTAAATATTATATAATAAATTTATTAAAAGATAAACAACTTTATTTGTTTATGTTTATATTAATTGCGATAATATAAATTATATAGTATAATTACTTAAAGTTGAGGAGAAAATTTATGGATTTAGAAGAATTAGATATTTTTGTTCCAGGCAGGTTGTGCTTAATTGGTGAGCATAGTGATTGGGCAAGTAATTATAAAAAAGTAAATAAAGAAATTAATGATGGCTTTGCTATAACTATACTTTTAAATGATGGAATTTCCGCTAAAGTAAGAAAAAGTAATAAAATTATTGTAAATTTTTTGAATCAAAAAAACATAGAGAAAAAATGTACATTACAAGAAATAAACAAAACTATAAAGGAAAATAATTTTTGGAAATATATATTTGGTGCAATAAAATATATGGTAAAAACTTATAAAGTATCAGGTATTGACATTTACATAAAAGATGTTACTTTACCAATGAAAAAAGGACTTGGTTCAAGTGCTGCTATTTCATTACTAGTAGTAAAATCATACAACAAATTATATGACTTAGGATTAAGTGAAGAAAAAGAAATAGAAGCAGCATACCATGGTGAAGTTGGGATAGGTTCAAAATGTGGTAAATTAGACCAAATAAGCAAAATTAATGAACAAGTTAAATTATTACATTTTGATAACAACAATGGAAAAGAAAAATTAACTACAGAAAAGATAGATATAAAAGATGATATTTTTATGGTGTATGTTGATTTAAAAGGAAGCAAAGACACAGTAAAAATATTAGATGATTTAAATAAATGTTATCCATATTATAAAAATGAATCAGAAAAAAAAGTTCATGAATTTTTAGGCAAAAAAAATGAAGAAATGGTTTTTAAAGCAAGAAAATATATTCAAGATGGTGAAATTAAAAAATTAGGTAAATTATTAACTGATTATCAAAATTTGTTCGATGAATATTTGATTCCACATTCAACAGAACTTATCGCACCACTTTTACATAAATTATTAAATGATAAAGTAGTAAAAAAATTAACATATGGAGGTAAAGGGTGTGGTTCTGGTGGAGATGGTTCAGCCCAATTTATAGCTAAAGATGAAAATTGTCAAAAAGATTTAATAAAATATTTAACTGAACAATTAGAATTAGATGCTAGAAATTTAATAGTTAAATCATTTTAATAGTTGTGTTTAGAACAAAAAGTGTTAAAAAGTGTTAAGTGAATAAATAAAAGTAAATATTTTTGATTTAAAATGTTATAATTAAAAATAGGTGAATAATATGATAAATCAAAAAAAAGATTTTTATGTATTATATATTTTTAATAATAACTTTATTGTATCTTACGACTATGTACAAAATAAATCAGTTTTTTTAAATATAGATAGTCTAAATAATATTTTTGAGTATGGTATTTTAAAATATATAGAACAACAATTAGTTGGATATAATGATATTAATGAGTTAAGAAGAATTCTATCAAAAATTCAAGCTTGTATAAATTCATCTACTAGAGAAAATATGCTTGAAAATATAGAAAAATACTTTAATCAAAATGTTAATAATACTTCTAAAAATGAACAAATTGATAACCTTTTAGCTTGGAAAAATCAGTTACTTAATTCAAGTAATTCAAATGCTCCAGAAGAAGTTCCAGAAGAAGTTATTGAAGGTGGAAGAGGACATCAATTTGTTAAAAGCAATGGACATAGTTTGCTAGACGATAATAAGAATGCATTCATAAATGCATTAGTTTTAGCTTTAATCGTTGAAGTTTTTGGGTTAGTTATGTTTACTATATTATTATTTAAATTAATATAGTTGAATATTAACTCTTTTTTTGTTATAATACATATGTAATTAGGAGGTTTTTATGTTAGATTTTGTAGCAAATAAATTTTTTAAAGGAAATAAAAATTTAGCGTTTATTGTTCTTGCTTGTACAGGACTAGTAATAATAATTCTTATAATCATATTACTAGCTAACATATTTAGTGGTGGTATTAAAGATTATTCAGGTTTAGAAAAGGAATTAATAAATGCAACTGAAAAATACTATGCTGATAATACTGATAAATTACCTAAAACAGAAGGTGGCGTTGTAAGTATTAATGCATCAACATTAGTAGAAGGAAAATATATAAAAGAATTAAACAAATTATATTCTAAAGATACTTGTACTGCTAGTATTGAAGTAATAAAATCAGGAGAAGAATATTTATATAATCCTATTTTAAATTGTGAGAATTATAAATCAAAAACATTAGTAGATGAATTAAAAAGTAAAGTTGTTACATCAGAATCAGGTTTATATTCGCAAAATAATGAATACATATTTAAAGGAGAATATGTAAATAATTATGTTAAATTTGATGATAAACTTTGGAGAATAGTTAAAATAGATGATAATGGTATAAAAATGTATTTAGTATATGAAAAATTAGATAGATATGTATGGGACGATAGGTACAATTTAGAAAAAGAAAAATCATATGGAAAAAATACAATTGATTCGAGTAGAATGTTAACTTACTTAGAAAACTTTTACAATAATAATACTTATGTTTCTAGTAAAAGCAAAAAATATTTAGTTAATGCAGATTGGTGTGTTGACTCTATAAAGAGTAGTGTACTAATTTCAGATATAAATTTATGTAATAAAACAATTAAAGGTTATATTGGACTTTTAGAAGTTGCTGATTATGCAAAAGCAAGTTTAGAACCTGCTTGTAAGAATTTTGATGATATTGCGTGTGTCAATTATAATTATATGTTGCAATTAAATTATAATAATTGGACACTAAATGCTTATTCTGGAAATACGTATGAAGTTTATGCGATAAACTCTGATGGGCCTGAAATATATAAGGCCTCAAATGACAATGTTATTAGACCTGTTATATATTTGAATTCACATGTGTTATTAAGTTCTGGAGATGGTAGTGAAGCATCACCATATATTATAAAGTAAAAAAATGTAAAGTTTATATGGAAAAAGTTGACAAAAATATTTAAATAAAGTATTATATGTGTAATGAGGGAGGAAGATTATGGATTTAATTCAAGTTTTAGATTTAGCATGGTGCTCTAGCAATGGAATTGAAAATGTACAAAACATAGTTCATACTATTATAACAATTATTCAAGTTGCTATTCCAATTTTGTTAATAATATTTGGAATGCTTGACTTAGGAAAGGCAGTTATAGCAAGTAAGGAAGATGAAATTAAAAAAGGGCAACAAACTTTTATAAAGAGATTGATAGCTGCTGCTATTGTATTCTTGGTAATATTCATTGTAAAGGTAATAGTTAATGTTCTTGTACCTAAGGGAAATGATACAATTAGTAATGACGACCTTTGGTCATGTGCTGATAAATTTATAAATGGTCCAGGTACTAAAGGCAGCACTAATGGAAATCAATAATAAGAGTAAAAACTTCAAAATTGAAGTTTTTTTGTTTTTGTTAAACAAAGTATTTTAAAAAAAAAAATGTTATGTTATAATGATATAAGACATATTTTGTGAAATTGAGGGATATAATGGGAACATGGTTTTTTGGAATAATTAGAGGCTTATTTGCGGCTATTGATAAAATAGTTGTAGGATTAATAGAAGCCTTGTATGGATTAATAATAGATATATCAAAAGTTCAAATATTTGAAAATGATGTTTTATCTAAACTTTCACAGAGGGTAACTGCTATTTTAACTATTTTTATGATATTTAAATTATCTTTTTCATTTTTGACATACATACTAAATCCAGAACAAATGACAGATAAAAGTAAAGGGTTTGGAAAAATAATACAAAATGTTGCTATTTCTTTAGTTTTATTAACTAGTTATCAATTTCTTTTTGATAAGGCTATGGATTTGCAATTAACATTAATAAATAACAATACTATTCCAAAATTAATTTTTGGGCCTGAATCTAAAAGTGATGTTATGGATCCTTCATTAGTTTCTTTCCCTTTATTTTCTGTATTTGTAACTCCCAATAGTTTATTAACAGATGCAAATCCAGAATGTGCCAAATATGCAAGTGGTACACTAAAACCAATGGATTTATGCCCTGAACTTGAACTTTATAACACTGGATTTGATAGCAATAGTGGTTATAGTGATGTTAAAGAATTAATTAACCAGACTGTTAGCGATAGAAATACAAATGCAATGCTTGATTATTTTTTACCATTAGAAAAAGATGGTGTATTTGCATTTGATTATTGGTTTCTTGTTTCAACTGCTTTTGGTGTGGTTGCAGCTTTGCTTTTACTTTCTTTTTGTTTTGATGTTGCCATAAGAACTGTTAAATTAGGCTTTTTAAGGTTAATCGCTCCTATACCTATAATATCATATGTTGACCCTAATAAAGGCGAAGGGGTATTCAAAAAGTGGTTATCCACTGTTGGTAAGACATATGCTGATTTATTTATAAGATTAGTTGCTATTTTCTTTGCTTTGTTTTTAATTCAACAAGTATCAGGTACAGAGTTAAATGGCATAGATGGCAAACCAATTGATAATCCATTTATAGTTGTATTCATTATACTCGGTGCATTAATGTTTGCAAAACAATTCCCAAAACTTATTCAAGATATTACAGGAATTAGTTTTGATAGTAAATTACAACTTAATCCATTAAAGAAATTAGAAGATGGACTACCTGATTTCGTTGGGAAAAGAGTTGGAGGTTTAGCACGAACAACGGGTGCATTGGTAGGAAATCAACTTCGTAGTGCAGGACGTTTAACTGCCAATTCGTTAGCCGGTGGTGGAAAATATCTTACTGGAAAGGCAATTGGTAATGATAAACTTAAAGAATCGGGTTCAAGGACTCTTCGAAGAGGATTGGCGAAAGCAGGTAATAGATCATTAGCAAGTTTAAAATCAACAGGTAAAAACATTGGAAGTTCTTTAATATCTGGTAAATATAATGATGAAACAGCTTCCATATATTCTAAGGGATATGAGAAAAGTAATATAGCAAAACAAGACGTTGCTAGAAAAGAAGGACTTGCCGATATGAAACAACAACAAAAAATATGGGAAAGAGGTAAGAATTCACTTGAAAAAATGTATGATCCTTTGTCAGAACAGGATTACAGGGCAGTTGGATTTAGACATAAAGAATTTATAAACTCTATGATGGCTGCTAAAAATCATGAAGATGGAGATTTAAAAATTGCTAAAAACAATCTTGATATAGCTCAGTCAAATATGACTCGTTATGGTGCTGATCAAAAAATTGTTGATAATATGGGAAGAACTGTTAAAATTCGTGATGCAAATGGAACTATAAGAGATAAAACATATGCTGATCAGTATAGAGAGGCATATGATGCATATGAAAAAGAGCAAAAAATACAAAAAGGCTTAGAAGCAAATCATGAGAGAAATAGAAAAATATATACTGATGATGCTGAATTAGAAACTGGTAGAAAAATTGCTAAAGGACCAAGCCCAGATGGAAATTGGAAGGATTATAAAACGAAAACTAATGCAACGACATCAAGTGGTTCAACATCAAATGGACCAACTCCAAATGGATCAACATCAAATGGATCAACATCAAATGGTTCAACATCAAATGGTTCAACTCCAAATGGTTCAACATCAAATGGTTCAACATCAAATGAACCAACATCAAATGGTTCAACATCAAATGAACCAACATCAAATGGACCAACTCCAAATGGTTCAACATCAAATGGATCAACATCAAATGAACCAACATCAAATGAACCAACATCAAATGGTTCAACATCAAATGAACCAACATCAAATGAACCAACATCAAATGGACCAACTCCAAATGGATCAACATCAAATGGTTCAACATCAAATGAACCAACATCAAATGAACCAACATCAAATGGATCAACATCAAATGAACCAACATCAAATGAACCAACATCAAATGGACCAACATCAAATGGACCAACTTCAAATGGTTCAACTCCAAATGGTTCAACATCAAATGGATCAACATCAAATGAACCAACATCAAATGGACCAACTTCAAATGGTTCAACTCCAAATGGTTCAACATCAAATGGATCAACATCAAATGAACCAACATCAAATGGTTCAACATCAAATGGACCAACTTCAAATGAACCAACATCAAATGGACCAACTCCAAATGGTTCAACATCAAATGGATCAACATCAAATGAACCAACATCAAATGAACCAACATCAAATGGTTCAACATCAAATGAACCAACATCAAATGGACCAACATCAAATGAACCAACATCAAATGGATCAACATCAAATGAACCAACATCAAATGGACCAACTCCAAATGGTTCAACATCAAATGGATCAACATCAAATGAACCTTATATAATGGAAGAAACAGAAAGACAAACTTTGCAAAATGAAAAGGAACAAAAAAGAAAAGAATGGCAAGAAGAAAATGCAAGTAGGCAAGTAAATATAACTTTTGATGAACCTGACTATAATTATGGGGTTCCATCAGGAAATAGTAGTGATGAGTTTAAAAGAGAATTTGTAAATAAGACATTTGGAATGCATGATGGTGCAAATTATACAGATGAAAGTATAGAAGAACGCTATAATTATTTAAATGAAAAAGCTATGCGTGAAGGAGATGTAAGAGGAGCTGCTATGCTTGCTATCGCTAAGAAATTTTTTGAAAAGTTAAAAGACAAAAAATAAAAAGGGGAGGATTTAAATGGATAATAATTATTTAATACCAGCCAATTCTAAAAAATCAATGCTCATATTTGGATTATTTAATAAGTTTGATTTAATATTATTTGGTGTTGGGATATCTTTGACATTGTTATTGTTATTAATACTACCTATTGAAAATTTAGTTGTAGCAATAATAACATTGGCACCAGGATTGATATGCAGTTTCCTTGTGTTTCCAATTCCTAATTATCACAATGTGCTAACAATTTTAAAATCAATTATAGATTTTTATACAACGAGACAAAAATTTATATGGAAAGGTTGGTGTTGCAACGATGGCAAAGATGAAAAGTAAATATACTTCAGATGAAATACCAGTAAAAAATATAGTAAATGGTATGATAGTTCTTGATAATAATCAAAAAGTTACAGGGGTTAAGATAGAACCAAGAAATATTTTCATAATGGAACAAGAATTACAAAATTTAATAATTACTAATCTAAAAGATGTTTATAATATGATCGATTATGAATTTTGGATAGTAGTTGCAGATAGACCAGTTGATATAAACTTGTATTTATCACAATTACAACTTCTTTATAATTCGGTATCTGATGTTAAGAAAAGACAATTAATAATAAGTGATATAAATAAAGCAAATATGTTTGTAACAAATAATGTAGTTGATACAGAATATTACTTATTATTTAAACATGGGGATAATGAAGTTATACAAAAAAGAATTAAAAATTTGATTACTTATTTTGCAAATGCAGGACTTATGACTAGACAAACAACAAATGATGATTTAAGAGTTATATTAGATAACTTCTTAAATGGTGGACAAACTACTACGTTAGGAACGGTGATGAGCTAATGGATATACGTCAACAAATCGCACCTAAAGGGCTAGAATATAGACCTTCAGACTTTATAATAAGTGATAGGTATTCAACAATACTTACAGTAATATCTTACCCTAAATTTATTGACCAAGGTTTTTTATCTCAATTAACTAGCTTAGCTGGAATTAAAGTTGTTATTAAGCATATACCTTTACCTTTTTCAGTAATAAGTAAAATGATAAATAAAGAAATAGCAGATTTAAAAGTAAGATACCAACAAGAAAATGATAAAACAATTCAAGAAAGGATAAGACTTGACTATGAGTCATTAGAACAATTTATAACAATGCTTGCATCTACACAATCTAAGATATATGACTTTCAAATGCATGTTATGGTAACAGGTGATTCAGAAGATGATTTAACTGCTAAAAAACTTCAAGTAAAAAATTACTTAGAAGCAATGGAAATGAGAGCTATTCCTCTTAGATTTGAACAAGAAAAAGTATTTAAATCAATAATTCCAATATTCCCTAAACAAGATATTGAAGATAGAATTGGAACTCCAATGCCTTCTCCAACAATGGCAGCTATGTATCCATTTATATTTGATAGTATAAAAGACCCAGGATTATCAACATTACTTGGTGTTGATTTCTCTGGTGGTGTAATATTATTCAATCAATTTTTATACAAAATAAAAAAAGAAAATAATAGAAACAATGCTAATTTAATCATATTGGGAACTTCTGGTAGTGGTAAAAGTACTGCTGCTAAACTTATGATAAGGTCACATCTTAGAAATGGAGCTAAATTAGTAATAATCGACCCTGAGGGTGAACTTGAGGAAATGACTAAAAAATATGATGGCGATTTTATTGATTTAGGTAAAGGTGGAGAATTTGGAATGATAAATCCACTTGAAGTTGTAGTGGATGCTGATGATGAAGAAATTGCGCAAGGTTTAGGATATACAGTTTTAACTCGTACTATTCAAACTGTAAAAGCATTTTTAAAATATTATGACCCAAGTATTACAGAAGATGTAGTAAATATGTTTAGTGAAGTTTTACAAGAAACATATAAAAGATTTAATATTGATTTTAACTCAGATTTTACTAAATTTACAAGTAAAGATTTTCCAACTTTTTCAGATGTTTATACAACTATAAAAGGTAGACTTATGTCTATGACAGAAAAAACACAAGAAAGAAATGTAATGGAAATTCTAGAACTTAAAATAAGACCAATTATAAATGAACTTAAATACTATTTTGATGGTCATACAACGATATCTCCTCAAACAGACTTTATTGTATTTAACATAAGAGAATTAATGAACGCAGATACGAATATAAGAAATGCATTGTTCTTTAACATATTAAAATATGCATGGAGTCTTACACTAGATAAAAATGTTGATACTATACTTAGTGTAGATGAAGCTCATATTTTACTTGGAGCTAATAATTCACTTGGGGCAGAGTTTTTAGCGCAAATCCAAAGAAGAGCAAGAAAATATAATACAGGTACAATTATAATAACTCAACAACCTAGTGATTTTACAGACCCTGCTGTAATAACACAAGGAAAAGCAATATTTGATAATGCTTCATATTATTTAGTTATGGGGCTTAGAAAACAAGCAGTAGAAGATTTATCAAAATTAATAGATTTAAATGATAATGAAAAAGATAGTATAAAAAGATATTCTCAAGGTGAAGCATTATTTGTATGTGGTAGCAGAAGAATGAGAATAAATATAATAGTAACAGAAGAAGAATTAGATTCATTTGGTAGTGGGGGAGGATTATAATCCTCCTTATTGCCTATTTAAATAATTATAAATGTTTGGTGGTGAAGTTTAATGGATGATAAAAATATCAATAACAATTTAGATAATAATGGGGAAAATATTGTGCAAGAAAATATAAATAATAATCAAATTGAGCAAGAATCAAGACAACTAACAAAAGATGAAAAAGCAGCTCAAACAGTTAAAGATGTTGTTGATGTAGGTGCTCCAATTGTGGCAGAACATTTTGGTGGACCAGTAGCAGGTGAAATAGCAGAAAATGCACTTCAAAATCCAAAAGTTCAAGAAGGCATAGATAAAGCCGCAAATAAAATTGTTAAGGGTAATAGATTAAATCCACTAAACCCTGCTAATACAATAGGAAAAAATGCATTAGCGAAAGCACAAAAGCCTGTTAGTGAATTAAAACCAATTGCTAAATCAGCGAATAACCTAAGAAAAAGTACTTCAAAAAATCCTACGGAATTATCAGAAGAAAATAAAGCACTATCAGACACATTAACAAAAAGTAAAAATGATAATTCTAAAAGATTATTAAATTCAAAATCCTCATCTGATAATAATTCTAAAGAAAAAAAATCTATATTTGGTAATTCATCAAATGAAGAAACTGAACAGTCAGAATCACCTGGTGCTGATTTACTTAGTGGTATAGGAAGATTCTTTAAAAAAAATCCTGGTTTAGTATTTACAATAGTGGGAGTATTAATTGTTTTAGCACTTATTTTTTTACCTATAATATTGATTGCTACATGTGTAATGTATGTAATTAATACTTTATCAAGCGTATCTGATTTTTTTCAAGATACTGGTGAAATAATATGGAATACCATAACATTACATGGTACTAGAACAAATCAAAATGTTTATTTATTTAATATTGAAGAGCAAGCAGATAGTTGGCTAGATAGAGAAGATGTTGATAAAACTACTTTTGATTTAGAAAAAATAAGAATTTATACGAATGCTACTACATTTTATACAAATGTAGTTAATCCAGATGCAATCGATGAGCTTATGAAAGACCCTAACAATGATGATAAAGATACTTCTTCAGATGAAACACAAAATAATGATGAAAAAGTTGAAAGCCCTGAAGATTTAGCTCAATTTGTTGGAACTGGTGAGGAACTAAGGGCTAAGTATGGTAATATAAAAGATCATCCAAAAGAATTAATTCCAAAAATGTTTGCATGTGCTGTATATGAAGGAAATGTAATAAACAAGGAAAAAAGTTGTGAGGATTCTGATGTTGAAAGTGATAGTAAAAAATATATTTTTTCAGAAGAAGCATATGAAAAATATTTAACTGATACTTATGTCATGCGTGAATTTATAGAATGTAGTGATTGTGGATATGATAATGCAACAGATGAAAAGAAAAAATTGGATGCAAAAAAAATGGCAGAAGAAATAATTTCACAAGCAAAATCTGCATATGCTAACTATAATGCTAATGACCAAAGTAATTATAATGCATACAGTGTTATGGTATCTGGAGTTACAGTAAAAGATAACGATGGTAATGTTATTGGAACATATAGTTTTAGTGAATATGTTCAAACGATAGTAGAAAGAGATGCTGGCTCATATAATAATGAAATTAAAAAAGCTTACGCATTGGTAGTTATTTCAAAAACATTATCAAATTTTTCTAATGGTGAGATTACAGAACTTGAATTTGATTATGATAAAGTAACAGATTCTACAGTTGATTCTGTTGAAGCTGTAATCGATTTAAAAATTATGTATGAAGGTAAAGTATACTATGGTCCTTTTGATTTTGAAAAAGCACAAAAAGTAGAACCACAAGAATATGAAGCTATACTTAAAGCTTTGTATGGAGAAGATATTTCAATCGAAGAATCTATATCAAATGGATTACAATTAGATACTGATACAGGATTTTATATGAGAGTTGCACCACCTGATAAAAATGATATAAATTATTATGGAAGTAATTCTATAGGTTTAATAGGTGAATGTGCATGGTATGCAAGTAATAGAGCACGTGAAATAACAAGAACTTTAGGAGTATATGAATGGAATACAAATTCAAATGGTAATGCTTTTTGCTCTCAAACATCTGCTAGTCATTTTAAAACTTGTTGGCCAAGCAGAGGCGAAAAATGTTCTCCAAAACAAGGCGCAATTGTATCATGGGGATATAAAACAGGTAGTTATGTACAATGGGGACATGTTGGAATAATTGAAAAGGTTGAAGGCAATAATGTAACATATAGCGATTCAGCAAGTGCAAGAGGTACCATAGGATTTAATGTTCCAAATAGCCAAAGATATGAAAATTGTACTTCAGACCCAAATAGAAGTTGTGTCAATGCACAACAAAAAACTACTATTTCTGGCCTTTCAACAGGTGGAGATGGAAGATATATTATTTGTTATGTTTATTTAACTGACCCAGTAGATTAGAAGGTGAAAAATGAAAAAAATAATTATGATTTTTATTTCTGTTTTACTTTTTTCTGGTTGTTCAGTTGAGTATAATTTAAATATAAAAAATAATAAGTATATTGAAAATATTGATATAAGTAATATAAATTTAGAAAATTACAATATATTAAATAATTCACAATTAGCGTTATTTTCAGATACAAGAAAATTAACAGATACAACCTCTTTAGAAGAATACAATTCTTATCCTAAATATGATAAAAAAAATACAAATAAAAATAATTTATATAAAATAAATTATTCATATGATTTTGACATAAATGATTATACTGATTCAAATGCAGTAAAAAGTTGTTATGAGTATTTCAAAATAACGACTAATGGAAATAATGTAACTTTATCAACAAGCAATAAATTTAATTGTTTTAATTCATATAATGAACTTGATAAAGTAACTATAAATATTACTAGTTATTATGGTGTTGTTCGTTCAAATGCAGATAAAGTAAATGGAAAAACATATACTTGGGAAATAACAAAAGAAAATGCTTCAAATAAACCTATTTTATTTGAATATGATAATACTAAAAGAAATATAACACTTATTGACTATTTCACAGATAATATTTATCTTGTAGTATTATTTGGAGTACTATTATTCGTAGTAGGACCAATACTAATAATAATTATAAGAAAAAATAACAAAGTTAATAAAATATAATTGAAAAAAAGTTTAAAAGGTGCTACCATAATATAAGTTTGGAGGCGTAACATGAAATTAAAGCTTAGGGTTGATTCTAAAGACTTAAAAATATTTTTCATATTTAGTATAGTACTGCTATATTTTGTAGCGATACTTGTATTAAATATATCTTCTTTTGCTAATGAAGGTACATTTCATGGATTTAATCCATTACCAGCTTTTCAAAAGGAATATTTGCTTGCTACATTACTTGCATATATTGGTATTATGATAATAATAATAACAAGTGTTTCATCAAAAATATTTGAAACAGATAAAGGAATAGGATTAACTACTGAAAAGAAAAAAGAAGTAGGATATTCTAGATGGTTAACTGATAAGGAAATGAAAAAAGAACTAAAATTAGTTTCTCCTTTAGCGCCTACTTCAGAATATGCAGGAATTCCACTTATTAACAATGGTAAAGAAGTATGGGTAGATGACAGCGAATATCATAATTTAATTTTAGGTTCAACAGGTAGTGGTAAAACGGAAATGCTAGTTCAACCTATGGTTAAAATGCTTGCTAAACATGGGGAATCTATGATTATAACAGACCCTAAAGGTGAGATTTACGAAAGAAATGCAGTTGAATTAAAAGAAAAAGGTTATAATATAGTACTATTAAACTTTCGTGACCCACAAAAAGGTAATTCATGGAATCCTTTGTCATTACCATATTCACTTTATAAATCAGGAAATTCTGATAAAGCAAATGAATTGCTAGATGATTTAGCTATGAATATACTTTATGATGAAAAATCTCAAAATCAAGATCCATTTTGGGAAAAAACATCAGCAGATTATTTCTGTGGACTTTCATTAGGATTATTTGAAGATGCTAAAGAAGAAGAAATAAACTTAAATAGTATAAATTTAATGACAACTGTTGGAGAAGAAAAATGTGGACCTGGAAGTACATATATAAAAGAATATTTTTCTCATAAAGACCCAGCTGGAGCAGCTTATGTTAATGCATCTTCTACAATAATGGCTCCTAGTGATACTAAAGGAAGTATTTTATCAGTATTTAAACAAAAAATTAAATTGTTTTCTTCAAGAGAAAATTTATCTGAAATGTTATCAAAAAGTGATTTTGATATGAAAGATATTGGAACTAAGAAAACAGCTGTTTTCTTAGTAATTCAAGATGAAAAGAAAACTTATCACTCTTTAGTTACTATATTTATAAAACAATGTTATGAAACTTTAATAGATGTAGCTCAAGAATGTGGTGGAAAACTTCCATTTAGAACAAATTTTATATTGGATGAGTTTGCAAATATGCCACCATTAAAAGACGTTACAACTATGGTAACTGCTGCACGTAGTCGTAAAATAAGATTTAGTTTTATTATTCAGAATTTTGCGCAATTAACTCAAGTATATGGAAAAGAAAATGGAGACACAATTAAAGGTAACTGTGGAAATATAATTTATTTAATTAGTAGTGAACTTGCAGCACTTGAAGAAATAAGTAAAATGTGTGGAGAAGTAAAATCTAAAGAAAAAGATAAAACAGCAAGTACACCACTTGTAACAGTAAGCGATTTACAGAGATTAAAACAATGGACTATAATTGTCTTAAGAACTAGAATGATGCCATTTAAGACAGTTATGACCCCAAATTTTAAAATGACTTGGGAAAAGGATTATCCAAATGCTGAATATCCAACAAGAGAAAAACATCAAGTTAAGTTGTTTGATATTAAATCATTTGTACAAGCCAAAAAGAATGAAAAAATGAATGACATGATGAAATCTTTTGATTCAGATATACCATTCCCAACTTTCCCAGATTTTTCTAAAGGAAATGATAAAAATTCATCTCCATTAAATGTTGATGATTTGGTAAAAAAGATAGATGCAAAAATTGCTGAATTAGAAGAAGAAGAAAGATTAGAAAAAGAAAAAAATAAAGAAAATGAATCTGTTATTAAAACACCTTCTCAAGATTTAAAGGAAAATAAAGAAAAAATCGAATCATCAAATAAGGAAAAAATAATAGATAATCCTATATTTGATGATAACGTAACAGATGACCAATTTTTTGATGATTTCTTTAATGATGAATAATTTTATTATTAAACAGAAATAATTTTATTATTTTATTATTTAAACAGTAATGTATTTACTGTTTTTGCTTTTTTATGTTATAATTTAAATAGTTATGAGGTGTTATATGAAAAAGTTTATAAACAAATACTTATTATTTTTAATTACTTCATTTGCATTAACTTTATCTATCAATGTTAATAGTGTTTTAGCTGATGAAGAATATAGATGTGAATATGAAACATCACTTTCCACTTACAAAATATCTATGACTATGTATCATTATGTTAATGGTGATAATGATGATTATAGATTGAAGGATTGCAAGGTAATTGGCGACTATGGAAAAACTGTAGTTAACAATTGTGATTTTTTCTATTATGATTATTTTACAGATGAAGGATTTCAGGGAGTAATAGACGAATATGGAAGAAAAGGAACATGCCCTCCTAAAGCATTTTATTATAAAGCAAATAGTTTTTTAGGTTTTGCTGATTATACATATGTAGGTTTTGGTAGAGAAGATTTGTTGCAATCATTTATAGATAATCATAAAAAAGAAGATGGAGATGGGAATGATGTATCTCAAATTTTATCTTTAAAACAAGATCTTGATTCTATAAAGCAAAGTTTATTATCAAAAATTGCAGATACGAATAAGTTAATTGATGACTTCTTAAACAGTTCTTGTGATGAAATTAGTTTAGGAAGTACCAATAGCGAATCATGTAAATCAAAAAAACAAAGTATTATTAATATTTTTAACAATGATGTGGTATCACTTTATAAGGATGCCATAGATGCAGGAATGGAAGATTTAACTGATATATCTAAGGTAGCGTCTTGTAAAAAAGATGAAATATGTAAACCATATAGTTTACTTAAAACCAGAATAAGTGATACAGAAAGCGATTTTAATAAATATAAGATTGGTACTACAATAAAGCAAATAACTTGTAATTATTCAGCGACTATAAATGGTAAAAATGTAAATCTTTATTTAAAAACTCAAAATCAAAAGGGAAATTCCCTTGGTACTGATTCAGTATCTTTAACAGGCAATTATTCTCCAGTTTTTGGAGAAGCGCGAGATTATGTATCTGCTAAACACAAGTATATTTATGGCAATGCTGTCATATTTCCAAATACATTAAATTGTTTACCTAAAATTGGATATAAGGTAACAGGAAATAATATAGATTTTGTATCAGAAGATATGTTAACTAGTTTAAGAAAAGATATTGCATGGTCAAATAATTTTACTTTGAAATCTGTATCATATGATTTAAATGGAGAGACAGTTGAAGTAAATATTAATAATTTAGTACACCCTTTAGAAAATGTAGTATACAATACAGGTAATAATATAAGATATGATTGGATATTTGGTGGTTCTAACTATTTAGATACAGAACTTTTTGATAAGGATGGAAATTCTAGTGGAGATAACAATTTAAATTTAGACGGCTGCATAATTGATGCAGACACACAATCTATAATTGATTGGGTATTAAACATGGTAAGATTAGTAGGAATAATTTTAATGATTGTTCTTGGAATGTTAGATTTTATCAAAGCAGCTGCATCTGGTGAACAAGAAGAAATGAAAAAAAGCAGAACAAAATTTGTAAAAAGATTAATTGCTTGCGTTGTATTATTTTTAATACCAATAATTGTTAATATATTACTTGGATTAATAAATATGGGTAGTGGTGCAAACTGTTCTTAAACTATCAAAACTGAAGAAACTAGAAGTTAATTACGACATATTAAATATATTAAAAATAAAATCACTCATAAAATATATTAGGGTGATTTTTAAATGATACAAAATATCTCACTTAGAGAATTTGAATTAAGAAAAGATAGTTTTACGATAATAGATATAAGAAGTATAGAAAAATATAACAATAACCATATACCAAATTCAATAAACATACCACAAGAAAAATTATTAATCGAGCCAGAAAAATATTTAAACAAGACAACAACATATTGTCTATATTGTACAAGAGGTATGAGCAGTTCAAAATTAGGTCAAATTTTATATAGACAAGGATATAAAGTAGTAAGTTTAGATGGTGGATATGAATATTGGTTATTAAATCATTAAAATTCTATTGACGAACAAATGTATGAAATGTTAAAATTATACTCTCAACTTAAACACTTTTTAAAAAGCAAAATCTCTCAAACTCAGTATTTAAGCTGAATTGAGAGATTTTTATGTGT
>CANRFG010000013.1 GCA_947629815.1 uncultured Bacilli bacterium | reverse complement strand
CTCTATCTTTCTATTTTTAGTTATAAGTTACTTACTTAATTGTTACTATTTTTGTGTGTACACAGTATTCATCCAACCCTCTGTCTCATACCTCCTGATAAAGTATTAGGGTAACTATTTACAAAATCTTTAAGTCCATATGTATTAAGCAAATTTAATACAAAATTTTTGTTCTCCTCATTTAAAGTACCATTAATTTCTAATCCCAATAAACAATTATCTAAAACTGTCCTAAAATCAAATAATGCATCTTGTTGTAGCATATAACCTATTTTTTTATCTTCTTTTAATTTAATTTCCCCTGCTGATTTGCTTTCTAGTCCTGAAAGTATTGATAAAATTGTACTTTTACCACACCCACTTGGACCAACTATAGCTATAAATTCACCATCTGAAAGATATGCAGAAAAACTATCAACAGCAAGTATTTCATCCTTTTTTGTATGATAGATTTTTCTTAAATCATTAATTTCTAAAATTTTATTGTTCTTTTGAGTATTCATTATTTACTAACTTATCATATGGTGCTCTTACATCTAATTGTCCAGCATTTTCAGCTATTTCTTGTATATGATTAAAATTTTCTTCTGTTATATATGTAGTAGTAAACCATGAATCTATATCTTTATATCTTTGAATTATTACTTCTAAATCATTTTTAGAAATATCTGGGAAATAGTCTATCATTAACTCAGCTAATTCTTTAGAATCATGGGTATGAACATAGTCTAATCCCTTTTGAATGGCTTTTGTAAATCCTTCTATAACATCTGGATTATTTTGTAAATAACTTAATTTAGTATTATAAGAAGTATAAGGAACAATTCCTCCTAGTTCTCCTAAAGAAGCTACAACATATCCATAACCTTCTTTTTCTAATTGTAAAGCATTAGGTTCAAATAAAGAAACAAAATCACCTGTTCCACCTATAAATGCTCCACTCATTGATGCAAAAGCTATGCTTGTATCAATATTGACATCTTTTTTAACATCTAATCCATTTTGTGTTAAAATCCACTCTAATGTCATTTCAGGCATTCCACCTGTTCTAATACAAAACTTATGACACATTAAAAGCCTTATAAATAAAGGGTATAAGGTAAAACACATTAACTAACATTTTATTTTTTTTACGTAATTTTCGATGAAATTCTCTATATATTAACTTGATTATTAATATATATTACTAGAAAATTTACTCAATAAATTATTGTAAACAGTATATTATAGTTAGCAAAACAAATTAGTTTCGTTTGTTTTGTTTCAGTTTAAAGGAGAAGAAATGAAAAAGAAAAAGAAACTTTTTAGAGATAAGGGGGTGTTAAAGAGTAAAAACTTAGTTAAAGGAATTAGATGTGAGCGTTAAATTTGAAAGAATAAAGAATATTAATATTCCACCTAGTTCTTTAGTAAGTTTAAAAACAATGGGTAAACAGTATGAAGTTTGTTATGTTAAATATATGAATACTAATAATAAGTTTCCTATAAAATGGCTAGATGATAATAAGTATTTAAATCTTTATACTTTAGAAGTAAAAGAAAGAAAAAAGATTAAAAACCGTTCAGAGAGTAAACAAGCAATATCAAAAACACTTAAGAAAATACGTGATTATATTAACACTAACGTTGTTGATATTAAAAAGTGTAAATGGGTAACTTTAACTTATAAAGAAAATATGACCGATACCAAACAATTATATTTAGACAATGATAAGTTTATTAAAAGGTTTAGATATAAATATGGCCAAGTAGAAT
This sequence comes from uncultured Bacilli bacterium, assembly GCA_947629815.1. Lineage (GTDB taxonomy): Bacteria > Bacillota_I > Bacilli_A > RF39 > UBA660 > UMGS872. The sequence goes on along the minus strand of CANRFG010000013.1, from coordinate 31,399 downwards.
ATATTATGGTTTGTGAACCTCAAGGAAGAGGGGCTTGGCATAGTCATATTATATTTATATTCAATAAAAAGGCACCATATATACCAAATAAAGAAATAGAAGAAATGTGGGGACATGGCTTTACTAAAACAAAGAAGATAGAAAATATAACAAACCTAGGTTTATATTTTACTTCTCATCTTGGAGATATGGAATTAGAAGAAGCAAAAGAAAATAATATTGAATTTTATGATAGCGATATTAAGGAAGTTTTAGAAATAGATGGGAAACCTTTAGAAAAACCAAAATATTTTGTAAAGGGTGCTAGATTATCGCTATACCCACCTAAGTTTAATATTATTAGAAAGTCCAGAGGTATAAGACCACCTACAAAAGAGTATTTAATGTATTCAAAGGTAAAAGAAAAAGTAGATTTTCGACCACCTACTTATTCAAAAACACTTAAAATAACTTATAATGACACTAAGTTTGATAATATTATTAAATACGAATATTATAATATGAATAGAAAGTATTAAATGTACTTTCTTTTTTTTATTTGATTTAATATATATAATTTTAATGGTTAATGTAAGTGCTATTATTAACTTGATTATTAATATATATTACTAGAATTTTTTTTAGATAGTTTTAACATTAAAATTAAGTGAGAAACTTTAGAATAATTATAAATAAATAAAAGTTAAATTTATGATTAATAACAATATTCGTGATTATTCAATGCTTATTTGGGGAATAAAGGGGTTTTAAGTGTTAATCAATATAAATACATTAATTAATAAGAAAGTGGTAAATTTCAAGTATTTTTGAAGAATTAATTATTTTGTTAATAAGTATGATTTCAAATAAGAATTCATCCTTTTTATATTAACTTCTCTATATATTTAATTGATTAGATAAAAAGGACAATAAAATGATTAGTTTATACGAGAAAATTGATAATTTAAACAAACTTACAAATAACTTAACGGAAAAAAAGGAAAAAATAATCAAAAAAATGTCTCCTTCCGTAGATAATATATCAATTATATACGAACTAGGCGGAATAAAAATACCTATATCGGAAATACATTCATTCAATTTTTATGGTATTGATGATAATAGTAATAAAGTAATAGGTTATATTTGTTTTGAATTAGATAATATTGCATTAGGTAAGTTTACAATTGACTATCTTTCTCACAATACTGTTGAAAGTGCAATAGTCTATCTAAGTGATAATACAAATGAAGTTTATAATATTAATTGGTCATCTCAAGTTGAGCAAATTAATGAAAAACTTTATTTACTAATATTAAAAGGGCAAAAAAAAATATTACAAAGAAATTAATATTGTAATATTTTTTTTTATTCATCTAAATCTTCAAATAATTTTGTAATATGTATTTCTAATATTTGAGCAAATTTATAAGCCGTACCCATACTTGCAGTTTGATGAACTTTTTTACTTTCTAAGTTCTTAATAAAACCGACATTGTAAGTGCTTAAATCTGCTAATTGCTCTTGAGTTAGTCCTTTTAATTTCCTTTGTTTTTTAAGATTTTGCCCAAATATATAATAAATATAATTTTCATCTCTCTTGTCCATATTATCGCCAATATAATTATCTCAGTTTTTGACAAAATATTTGGTCGTTTGTTCGTTGACCTTATTCTAAAAAAAGTATATAATAATTATATGTATAGGAGGTAAAACGTATATGGAAATAATTGTAAAAGTGCAATTACAGGGGATTTTTGAGGCATATAACATTTTTGTTGATGATGAAAAAGTAGCAAAAGTAAGAGGAGAAAAAGAAACAACTTTAAGAGTATCTGATGAAGAACACACACTTCAATTAAAAAGTGGAAGTGGAAAATCTAGTCCAGTTAAAATTAGTAAACCATCAAAAGAGAATGAAACAATGACTTTATACTTTATAACGCATTTCAGTCGTGCTTTTAAAGAAGGCTATTTTGAATTAGTGGAGGAATAATATGGCAAAAGTTGAAGTAGTAAAAAATAAAAAAGCAAATCAACCAAATTATGCTTGGGTAGAAATTTTAATAGGTTTTGCCATATTTTATGGTATTTTTACGTTCTTTTTTAATTCCTCTTCCGGATCCTCATCTAATGGTGATTCTAGTAAAAAAATATCCGGGTGCTACTATATTACAAATGATTTGTTAGAAGATACTGGTACTAGTTTATGCATTGGTGATTCAACAACAAGTTTTACCTATTTAGGTAATTCATCAACTACTTTATATTCAAATTGGGTAGGAGATACATTGTATATTGAAAATGAGTATGGAGATACATTGTTTAAATGTACTGCTAGTAAAGAAAATAGTAATAGTATTCAATGCAAATCAAATAGTAAAGTATTGGGAACAGGTACTAATGTTTGGAAGAAAGATTAAATTTTTATAACGAAATAAAATTAGGACTAAATTTAGTTCTTTTTTTTTTCAAAATAATTATCTTACTTTTTTTGGCACATTGTTGGTCGCCTACTCGTTGACCTTGCTCTAAAAAAAGTATATAATAATTATAGAGGTGTATTGAAAAATGGGTAAAATGAAAAAAGCAATTGTCTTTTCGCTATTATTTATAGTAATTATTGTTATTTCTATTTTTGTGATATTTGATAAAAAAGAAAATAATAATATTAAAGAAAATTTATTGCAATATGATAAATTTTATTACTCTACCGAAGAAGATAACTCAGTTGATAACGAAAAATCTTATATAACTTTTTTTAGTGATAATAGTTGTACAACAAGTATGTTTCCTGTTGAAAAATGTACATATGAATTAACAAATAATGATATGTTATTTGTTTCAATGGATCTTATAATAAAATCTGACAATAATACAAGCGTTAATAGTTTGATAGAAATGTATTTTGAAATTATAGATGAAGAAACTATTAATTGTTATTATTCAAAAATTGGCTTTGATAAAGAAAGTTTAGTTGATGGTAATTTCGTTGGAAGATTTACAACTTCTTATTCAATTGCCAAAAATCTAAATGATAAAAAAACTAAAGAATGGCATAAATCATATAATTTAGCATCATCAGACACTAAGATATACGCTACTATAGATTTATTTAAAGGCGATTATTGCGAAATAGACTTTAGTAAATCTAGCAAGAGTGTTAATATTAGTCCTCATCAATATATGATGATATCATACAAAAACGGAACATGTTCTTACAAACAGACAAGTGATTTAGATTTTATAATTAAATATGATGGCACTTACGATGTAACAAATACTTTTAATCAAGAATTGGATGCCTACGGATTATATGTTTTTCAAACTAAAAATCAAGAAATGAAAATAACATTTACTGATAATACTTACACGAGTTTTAAAATAACTAATGGCGAATGGGATTTTGTTAATTATGCTATTTATTTGAAACCAAATGATAATGATTTAGATACCTCAAATAATGATAACAATGATGATAAAAATAAAGTTGATACTTATTTTTACTGGCCTTTAGAAGAAGATGAAACAATAAAATCAATTGCAGAAAAATTTGAAATGAATTATAAAGTTTTATTAATTTTTAATGATATAAGCGATGAAAACTCTTCTGATATAGATTCACCGATAAAAATTCCAATTAGTTCAGTGTTTTCAAAACTAGATAAAGAAATTTATAATAATATTCAAACAATTCAGCTTTACATTGGTGGTTTCTATAAAAGAGGATTAAGAATTACAATGAAAGATGGTAATATAGTTGTAGTTAGTTTTGAGCATTTATCTGATTTCAAAGAATACCCTAAACTTGCAAAAGCAATTGCAAATCAAACTGATAAAAAAGTAATTTTATATTTAGATGGTACTAATACCGTATCTATTAATGAATAATTATTTTAAAACTTATGAATAAGTGATTATTAACTATAAAAATCATACTGATTTTTTCCCTATATTTTTCACTCTTTACCTATTTTTGCTTTCTTGATAACATTGTTTGCAAATAATAACTTTACTTCCATCTCTTATAGTATGACTATTATCTCTAATATGAAGAACAGAAAATGTTCTTTTTTTTTATTGGCTCGATTTTTCGTAACACTAACACTTATAATATTTTTTTGTAAAAGTTAAAATTTGCTAGAAAGGAATTATGCGAAGAAAGATGATGAATAAAAAACAAAATCTGATATGCTGTATTTGTGGTAACGAATGTGAGAATAATTATGGCAATAACCCTTATCCATTAAGTGTAAATGGTAGATGTTGTAATACTTGTAATATAAAGGTATTAGAGAGTAGATTTATGGTGTCGCAAATTAAAGTAGGTACTAGAATTGTACTTGATAAGGATATGGACGACCCTCAACCTATTCTTAAAGGAGAGATGGGGTCAGTTGATTTTATTGATGATATGGGGCAAATACATATGAAATGGGATAATGGTAGAACATTAGCATTAATATTTGGTACTGATGAATTTCATATAATAAGTAATAGTTTTAAAACACTAACTATTAAAAAGTTAGAAGAAATGTTTAAGAAGTATTCTTTATACTCGCAAGATAATGTAAAAGATAAAAAGGTAATACTTGAAGTGTTTATCCCTTATCAAAATATGTATTGGTTATTATTAGAGGGAAATCGTGAAAATGATGATTTTATTTTCTTTGGTTATTGTCATATTCAAGTTGGAGAATTTGGCTACGTTAGTTATAATGAAATCTTTAATGTACCCTATAATATTCAGTATATCTATCATAGTGAACCTATTTCATTAAATGAATTAAAAAATAAATATGATATGTAAAGAAACTAACATTATATGATGAAAAAAGTATCAAAATGAAAAAAAATTGATACTTTTTTTAATTTTTTTTAAAATTTTCACTTTTTTATTAAAGTTTTTCGTATTTATATAATAACCCTACCAAAAAATAATAAATTTAACCCCCCAGGAGTCTGCCCTTTTTTAGGTATGGTTAGAGAGAAAAAAAACGGAAAATTCATTTAATTTATATTAACCTTTATTCAATATTATAATGTGTTGAACGGTCTCTCGAGGGTAAATTAAATGTTAGAAAGGAAAGAAAATATGCCGGAAGAAGTTGTGCGTTCATATGGTTATGTTCCTACACCTGAAGATTTAGAATTTATATCAAGTTTCCCGACAAATGTAATACCATCATCTTACCAATTAGAAGTAGATAATTTACTTCTATTGATAACAACTATTGAAGAAATGGAAGAAAAATTAAAAGAAGTAAAAAAAGGTATTGAAGCATTATTGCCATATGATTATTTAGTATAAGAAAAAAAATATGCCTTTGTCAGTTAGGCTAATAAAGAACTGTTTTAATAGAGGAGGAAAATATGAATAAAGATGAATATGAAAAGGAGAAAGAAAAAATGCAAGAAAGGTTAGTATATGGAAAGGAAGATGAGTTAATGTTACCACTAGAAAATATAGATATTTTTGGAGATAAGGAAGATACTGTTTCAACGGGTAATGAAATGATTAATGACAATCAAAAAGCATTTAAACAAGCAATTACGGGAGAAGAGAAATCGTTAGAAGATGATATACCTTACACGTGTGTACTTAAGGAAGTAAAAGCAAATAGAACAACTAAGTCATATTTACCTACAGTAGATTTCATATATGAAGTTGATAATGGTAATTTTGGTATAAGAAGTGTTGTTGATACGTATGTTTTGTATACCAATAATGAACAGTATCTAATTAGTACGTTTAAAAGATTAAATGAAACTTTAGAACAATATAACTACGAACTAAGCATAAGTGATACAAAAAATGCTGAAACAATTGCTAATGCTTGTCAATGCTTAATAGGTTTAACTGCAAAGATTAAGCAATATACAGTTAATGGTTATAAGAAATATAAAGTTTTAGCAACTGAAAGACAGTATAATATTTAAGTTTTAATAAAGTAAGGTTGTAGATATGTGTTTCTACAACCCTACTTTAATTTATTATATGAAAGGAAGAAGATATGAATAAATATCCAACATTAAAGAAAGTAATAGAAATGCAACCATTAGAAGAGCAAACAATACCTCAACAACTAAGTTTATTTGAAGATGATAAAAATAAAATTATAGAAAATATAGCATGTAGGAAAATATTAGCATATATTGATTTTCTACCAAATAAGCGTATGCGAGAGTTTTTAAGTAATTTAACTGATGATGAAATTTGTGAGTTTATAAATTTAATACCACTTGATGAAAGGTTAAAAAGAAAGTTAATACCCTCTGCTAAAGAAATTAAAAGATGGGATGGTTACCTTAATGCTTTTAGGGAGAGACTTAGAAGATAAATAATGCTTTTTAAATCGTATACATTTAACAAAACTTAAATTTGATATAGTTTTAAATGATTTCCGTATTTGAAAAAGTCCATATTTTCTTTTTTAAAGTTTTATAAAGTGAATAAGACATTTATAAAACCTACGGCTCGATCTTTTAATGGTTTACATATATAATAATTTTCATAGTAAGGAGGGAGCATAAAGTGAAAGAAAATGAATTAAGAAAGATTATATCTATGGTTTGTGATGGTTATACCGATAGTGTTATAGCAGCAATAGAAGAAGATAGTATAAAGTATTTTCCAATAACTATTGCAGTATGGCATTTTATAGTAGAACTTAGAGAAAAAAATATTATATATGATGCTTGTAATGTTTTTGATGATAGAATTATAGATAGAATTTATAGAGAAATTGGAAATTATATTGGAAGGTAGGTTGTTATGAAAAATAAAACATTTGGGTATGGTCGAGATAGCAGTATAACTCAAAATGAAGCAAGACAAGTTTTAGCATTTAAAGAATTTGGTATAGATGAACGCGACATTTATATTGATAAAGTAAGTGGTAAAGATTTCAATAGAGACCAATATCAATTATTAAAGAATATACTACGTGAAAATGATGTTTTGGTTATTAAAAGTATAGATAGATTAGGGCGTAATTATGAAATGATAGTTGATGAGTGGAAAGATATTACTAAAAATATAAAAGCCGATATAGTAGTATTAGATATGCCACTTCTTGATACTAGACAAAAAAAAGATTTACTTGGTACTTTCATTAACGACCTTATATTGCAAATATTATCATATGTAGCGGAACAAGAAAGATTATTTATTAGACAAAGACAACGTGAGGGTATTGATATTGCACTAAGTAAAGGTGTTAAATTCGGTAGACCTCGTATTGCTAAGCCTGATAATTTTGAAGAAGTAATAGCAAAATGGAAGAATAAAGAACTAACGGCTAGAGAAAGTATGAAAATACTTAATCTCAAAACTAATAGTTTCTATAAAATGGTAAAAGAATTAAATTAAAAAAGGTGCATAATAGAATATTTTTATTACTTAAAATTAAGATGATAAATAATAAATTTTCATCTTTTTTCATTTTTTTTTTGAAAATTGATAGTCTAGTTAATTATTTTCGTATAGTAATAATATCAAACAAAATATTATTAAAAAAATTTTTCCGCAAGAAAATTTTAACGCAAGAAGTTTAGTATTTGTTTGATTATAATTACATAGTTTTTTATTGAGGAGAAAAAAAATGAAAATAGTTAATGTTTTTAATGAAAACGGAAAAACACTGCAAGAAATTATAGAGTTTTATTTAATTGAATACTGTTTAGAGGCTAGTAAAAATCAAAATAGTAACTTATAATTTAATTGTTAATGTGTTTTACCAATGAAAGGAGTAGTATATATGGGTAAAACATATAAAGTCGGTATATACCCAAGACTGTCAAGAGAAGATGGCGACAATGTAGAAAGTCAAAGTATAATTAATCAAAGAGAATTCATGATGAAATACATAGACCAACATGATGATTTAATTCTTGTCGGTGAGTATGTTGATGATGGTTATTCCGGTAGTAACTTTGATAGACCGGGTTGGAAAAGATTAATGCACGATATAGATAGCAAGAAAATAGATACTATAATAACTAAAGATTTATCACGTATGGGAAGAGACCATATATCAATGGGTAATTATATTGAAACAGTATTCCCAGAAAAAGGTGTTCGTTATATCGCTATCAATGATGATATAGATACATTATATGAAACACCGGGTTTAGAGTACTTACAGTTTAAGTTAATGTTTAATGATTTCTATATTAAAGATACTTCTAAGAAAATTAGAAAAACTATGAGGTCTAAAAAGGAACAAGGTCAATATACGGGTTGGAAAGGTATTTATGGCTATAAGAGAGACCCTAAAGATAACCATAAACTAATAGTTGATGAAGAAGTTAGAGGCATAGTTGTAAGAATGTTTGATTTAGCAAAACAGGGTTATGGTTCAAGAGGAATAGCAGATATATTTACAAAAGAGGGAATACCTAACCCTAGCACTTACGCTAACTTAATTAGAGGAACTAAAACTGAAACTTCTAAACTATGGTGTTCAAGAACAATAGATGAACTATTACAAAATCCCACTTATATAGGACATTTAACTCAAGGAAGAAGAAAGAAAGTAAGTTATAAATCAAAAAAAGAAATAAGAGTGCCTAAAGATGAGTGGATTATTTCTAAAAATACTCACGAAGCGATTATAGATGAAGAAACTTTTAACACCGTTCAAGAGTTATTAAAAAAGAATAAAAATAACCCTAAACATAAGAATAATCATTTATTAAAAGGTTTTCTTTATTGTAATGAGTGTGGACATAGTATTGGAATAAACACTAGTAGTGATAAAAAAAGGAGATATTGTGCTTGTCGTTATTATACGGCTCATAGTAAATATAATCTTTGTACTCCCCATACAATGAATTATGATAAATTAGAAAATGCAATTTTAAAACAACTTAGAGAAACTATTAAAGAGTATGTAGATACGACAGACTTTATAAATAAAATTGACAATGCTAAAAGAAAAAATGGCATTAAAGATAAATTAAAAAATAAACTCTATAGCATTGAAGTTAAGATTAATCAAACCACCAACTGTATTGATAATGCATATATGGATAAGTTAAATGGAGAAATAACTTTAGAACAATATCAACGGGTAATTTTAAAATTTAAAGAAAAACTAGAAGAATTAAACATAGAAAAACAAGAAATTTCTAAAGAACTTGGCTGCATAGATGGTAATGATATTAGTGATAGTAAAAGGGAAAAAGAAGAAATAGTTAAACAAATGAAAAAATTTTTATCTTTAGAAAACCCATCAAGAGAATTACTAGTAAATTTAATAGATAGAATTTATATAAGTGATAAAAAAGATAAAGATGGAGAAAAAGAAGTAAAAATAGTTTATAAGTTTAAACTTATTTAGAGAAAATTATAAGTTTACTAATAGACCAGTGTTCGTATATCAAACTTATAATTATTAATTTTTGTTTGTTATAAGTTTGATAATAGAACACCTATTCTGCCACCAATTATAGTTTTGCCTTTCATATCATTTAATGTAAAATTATCATATTTTTCCCTTGATACTATAAAACTTCCATCTCTTTTAGTTAAACCTGCAAAGTTTACTAAATAATCTTTTTCCCCTTGATTATATACATATATAGTTGCTTCACTACCACAGAAACCTATTTCAACATCACCTGATAAAACAGCAGCAGTAACTTTATCTGCACCTGAAGTTAAAATTATATCTACATCTAATCCTTCTTCTTCAAAATATCCTAAAGCATCTGCAACATATTGTGGTGTATAAAAAATACTGTGAGTTACTTCTGCAACTTTTACTTTCTTTAAATCATTATCATTTTTTCTAAAAAAACAGAAAAATGAAATTACACCAATTAATAAAATAATTACAATTGGAATTAATATTTTTTTCAATTAATACACTCCTTTCTTCTTTTATATTATATTCAATAATACTTTTTAGGTGTGTCAAAAAAACAATACATAAAGTATTGTTCTAAGCATTATTAATAAGCGATGTTATTAAATCACTATATGTGAATTTATTATTTGTTAATAACATTGGATACATACTTATTGAAGTAAAACCAGGTATTGTATTTATTTCATTTACATAAATTTTATCATCATAGAAAAAATCTATTCTAGCCATACCTTTGCATCTTAAACAATTAAATACTTTTTTAGCTAAAGCTTGAATTCGTTTTTTTACATCTTTTGGTATATCTGCTGATTTAACTGTTTTAGAATTTTCATCATTATATTTTGCATCATAATCATAAAAATCTACATTAGTTATAATTTCCCCAACATCTGATACTATAATCTTTTTATCTTCTCTTACTGCACATTCCAATTCTCTTGCTGTAATAAACTCTTCTACTATTATTTTATCATCATATTGTAGTGCTTTCTTTATAGATTTTTTTAATTCTTTTAAGTTGTTAGCTTTATTAATTCCTATTGAAGAACCACATCTTGATGGTTTTATAATCATAGGAAATTTTAATTTATTTTTCACTTCATCTATATTGTAATTATCAGTTAATGTTACATAATTTACTTGTGGAATATCATATGACTTAAATATTGTTTTAGTTAAGTCCTTATCATAGGATAATAAACTACTTGAACTATCACAACCAACATATTTTATATTGAATAATTCAAACATTCCTTGTATTTTCCCATCTTCACAAGTATTACCATGTATTATAGGAAAAACAACATCAAATTGTTTTAAAAATTCAATTATGTTTTCGATTTTTTTTACATTTGAATTTAACCAATTTCCATTTTCTAAATAACTATAATCATCATCAAATATAAACCAATCTTTTTTTATTCCCACACTAGTAACAATAAATTTAGTTCTATCTATATTTTCTAGTATACTTTTAGCTGATTTACATGATACTTCATGTTCAGCGCTATCCCCACCAAACAGTATTAATACTTTCTTCACTGCATACACCTCAGTATATACTATGATTAAATAAAAAATCTGCTAAAAATTATATTTTATTTTTTTGTACAAATGTTGTTTTAAATTTTATTGTTTCATTTTCCAAATAAGGCACTATAGTTACCATATAATTATATTTGTTTGAAAAAGATATTTTTATATTTGTAAAATCATCTTTCCTTATTACTATATTGTTTTTATCTATCATATCTTTATTGTATATTAAATTAATTTCTTCATATGTATCATTATTTTGTTTTATTTCATTTATTGAAAAATCATATAATTCATATAGTGTATTTATTATAATATAGTTATCATTTTTATCTATTTTAATTATTTCATCATTTTCATTTTCTTCATAATTATCAGTATATGTAATATTGTAAAACTCACTATTACTATATTTTTTTTGTAAATTATTTAACTCATCATATATTTTATTAGTATCACTAGTTAAGCAATACTTATTGTTTTGTTTAAATTCCATATAATAATTATTGGATATATATATTTCATATAAATTATCATTTGTTACTATTTTAAGTAAATCACCATCTATTGTTTTTTTATTAGAACATGTAAAATTAAGTTCTAACAAACTATCTTTTATATTTTTATAATCTTCTTCTATTATATATATATTATTATATTCTACTGATTTAATATTTTCCAAATCTAGTTTTGTATTACTACAACCTGTTATAAAAAAAAGTAATAAAATTAGTAAATATCTCATATTGCACCTCATATTTATTATGAAAAAAAATTCAAAAAAAATACTTGGAAAACCAAGCATTTACATTTTCTTTTCTAAATAATAATCTCTTAATTCTTTGAATCTTTGATAATGAACTATTTCTCTTTCTCTTAAAAAAGCAAGTGGCGCAAGTACATCAGGATCATTTGTTAAATCCATCAAATGTTCATATGTAGCACGGGCTCTTTGTTCTGCTCCCATGTTACTTTCAATATTAGCAATTGGATCTCCTGCTAATTTAATATGTGTCATTGTGAAAGGATTACCAAATGCATCAGCTGGGTACAAATCTCTACCAAATTGAGCATAATGTTCACCTAATCCTGCTTGTTTTAATTCTTCTACGCTAGCACCTTCCATTAATTGAAATAACATTGCTGAAATTATTTCAACATGGGCAAGTTCTTCTGTTCCTATATCTGTAAGTAATGCCTTTCCTCTATCATCTGGCATAGTATATCTTTGATCTAAATATTGCCATGCTGCAGCAAGTTCTCCAGCAGGTCCACCATATTGTGTAATTATGTATTTAGCAAGTTTTAAATCTTTATTTCTTATATTTACAGGATATTGTAGTTTTTTTTCGTATTTCCACATTTTATTTTCCTCCTATCTATTTTCCCAAGGCCATGGTGAGTTATTCCAAGACCATGGATATGTTAATGTAGCTTCACTACTTACAAAAAGTGGTCCAAATTTATCTTCATATTGTTTTATTGCATTTTCACTTTCCATTCTATATTGGTTATATAAATCTATCATTGCTTTATCATCTGGATGCGTGTCTAAATATAAATTAATATCGTGTGCTCCAAAAGAATATGCGTCTACATATGTAAGTAGTTGTGCTTGTTCATTCATAGGTTCTACATCAAATGGTTTTGATACTTTATATTGATTATATAAATCTGGATACATATTACCTCTTATAAAACCTTCATATGAATTGTATAATTCAGTTGGTTTTACTTCCTGTACATAATTACATTTATTAAAATTATTGTTATTATTTACCCCTTTTGTCATATTTTTAACATTATTCATATCATTCATATTAGACATATTGTATAAATTAGTTATGTTATTCATGTTGTTCATATCTTCCATATACATATTAGAATAATAATTTTGATTGTATGTATTCATTATTTCACCTCTCGCCCATATTGTATGTTATTTTCTAAATGAATTATGGGGAAATGTCTAGTTTTAGTTATTTTATAATAAAAAAATCTAAAATACTTGCCAAAAGTAAAAATTACTGATACAATAATAATCGTAAATCTTAATTGATTTACATGGCGAAATTGGTGAAGTGGTTAACACGGCGGATTGTGGTTCCGTTATGCAAGAGTTCGATCCTCTTATTTCGCCCCACTCATATGTTAAATAAAACACCTTAAAGGTGTTTTTATGTATTTAGAATTTAATGTTATTATAAATAATTTAAAAAATCCAATAGACTTATATTAAATTTTTTTAAAATCTAAAATATATAAATGGATTATAATTACTACCTAGTATGAAAACTACACTTATAATAAACAATAAAATTAATAAAATATAAGTTACTATATTATTTTTCTTTAATATATTGATAGGCATTGAGAATATAATAGCAATAATAAAAATAATAATTGTTCTTACTTTAAATATTTGTAAATGAAAAATTAAAGTTAAACTTCCTAATCCATTTAAACCGAATAAATTTGTTAAAGCCGTTCCTAAAGAAGACAAATCAGTAAAATAGAATATTAACCAACCAAGCATTACAAGTATAATTGTATAAATATGCTTTAGAAAATTAGGAAATTTATCTAGAACTTTTTTTAAAACAAATTTTTCAATAATTAAAAGTATTGCATAATATAATCCCCATAAAACAAAATTCCAACTAGCGCCATGCCATAATCCTGTTAAAATCCATACAATCAAAATGTTTATTATATTTTTAAATATACTACATCTGTTACCACCTAATGGTATATAAACATAATCACGAAAAAATGAAGATAAAGATATATGCCATCTTCTCCAAAAATCAGTTATACTTTTGGCAATATAAGGAAAATTAAAGTTTTCTAAATAATGGAAACCTAACATCCTTCCAAGTCCTATTGCCATATCTGAATATCCACTAAAATCAAAATAAATTTCTAAACTATAACTAATTATACCAATAAATGTTCCTATGAAACCCAATTGAGATAAATTACTCGAAAACAAGGAGTCTGCAACATAAGCCATTTCATTAGCTATAATGGCTTTTTTTGATAGTCCTATAATAAATCTTCTTAATCCATAACTAAAATCTTCCCAAGATTCCTTCCTATTATCTAACTCTTCATTGATAGTATCATAACGAACTATAGGCCCTGCAATCAATTGTGGGAAAGCACTTATATAACATCCTAAATTAATTATACTTTTTTGTACAGGAACTTTCTTTCTATAAACATCTATTACATATGTAAGAATTTGAAATGTATAAAAACTTATTCCTATTGGTAAAGCTAAATTCAAATATTTTATGTTTAAATTAAATAAATTATTTATATTACCAATAAAGAAATCAAAATACTTAAAAACTAATATTAAACCCAAATTTAAAACTATTAAAGTTATGAACATAAATTTACTTTTATTTTTGTACATATATATTACTAAAAAATAGTTAACAATAATAGATAAAATCATAAGAAATATATAAATTGGTTCACCATAACTATAAAAAAGAAGTGAAAAAATTAATAATACTATATTTCTATATTTTCTTTTTTTAAAGAAGAAATAAAATAACAAAAAAATTGGTAAAAATATAAATAAAAATATTACTGATGAAAAAACCATTATTTCACTCTCCCTGAAAAATTATAATCATATTGATCAAATAAAGTTGAGCCACCCTCATATAAAAATAAAACCTTTTCAATATTATTTTCTTTAATATATTGTGTTAAATCAAACTCTTTATCTTTATAAGGAATATATCTTAAATTAATAACATGAGTTTTATTAAAAGAAGCAGCTATCAAATAATCAATTTGCCAAGCATACGAATCTGACATAATTAATAAATTTTCTTTATCATCCTGATGATAATCATAAACTATATTTCCATATTGACCATTAAAATACTGAACATAATAATCATAGTATTTATTTGTTTTTCCTTCCGCTAAAACACGAGGTTTAAATAATTTATCTTTTTCTTTACCATTTATTAATACATCATAGTTTAAATTTACATCAACATCCATTATACAATCATATGTCTCAGTATTCATTGAAGTTTTTGCAAGTGAACCATAATATTTTTGATTTGAAACCTGCTTTATATTTAGGTTAGATAATTTATCGACTCCTAACATATCCATAATTGAATTATATCCATCTAATGCACCTACAATATTCCAATGATGGTCAGTCAAATAAAATTTATCTTTATATTCCTGTATACTATCAATTTTCATACTTTCAACCTTAATTTTTGGATTTAGCTTTTCTTTAAATTCTGATATGTAAGAGGATATATTATTATCTTTTAAAGTAGTTAATTCATATCTTGTAGGTATGTAAATATATACATCAATACCTTTATTTGAAAGTTCATTAAAAAAATCTACTTGTTTATTTAATCTTTCTTCCAATTCATTATCTTTTAAATTAGTTTCATAATAATAAAATTTATTTTCCTTGTTATAAAAAAGATATTCATTATCACTATTAGTTTTAAGTGGAATTTCATTATAAAATAATTTATTTGTTTGAAAGTTAAATCCTTGATATAGTTCATTTAATTCAACATAAAATGGGAAATAATTATTAGCTCTGTTCTCAACTGAAACTTTTAAAGAATTAAACTTATTTTCAAATTTATCAATTATATTATTTTCTTTAAATGGTTCATATACTTTCCAATTATCTGTTGTATTTAGTTCAATTATATTTAAACTTATTAATATCTGTTTTAATCCATAAATTGCAAGTACACTATAAATAATTATTAAAAAAGTAATTACAAATATTTTATCTTTTTTCATATTATTAACTCTTCCTATCTATTGTTATACTATAATTGATTATACTTTATTTATATCATATCGTCAATTTATAAAACATCAAAAAAAAGAAATTATTTTCTTGCATCTAATTTCTTTCTTTGTTCAGTATTAAGTATTTTTTTCCTCAATCTTATGTTATTAGGTGTAACCTCTACCAATTCATCAGAATTTATATAATCTAATGCATATTCAAGTGTTATAATTCTTGGCCTTTTCAAAACAACAGTATGGTCTTTTCCTGCGCTTCTTGTATTAGTTAAATTTTTACCTTTAACTACATTTACAGCTAAATCATTATCTCTTGTATGTTCTCCAACAATCATTCCTTCATAAACATCAATGCCAGGTTCTATAAACATTGTTCCTCTATCTTCTAGTTGACCTAATGCATATGCAGTCGATTTTCCATTTTCCATTGATACTAAAACACCTAGTTTTCTCTCACCAACTTCAACATTTTGATATGGTCTAAATTCTTTAAATGAATGATTTATAATTCCATAACCTTTTGTAAGTGTCATAAAATCAGTTGTAAATCCTAATAATCCTCTTGATGGAATTGTATATATTAACCTTACTTGAGCACCTATATTCGCCATATTTTCCATATTTGCGCCCCTCATTCCAAGTTGTTCAATAACATTTCCTACACAATCCTCTGGAACTTCAAGTTGCAATTCCTCATATGGTTCCATTTTAACTCCATCAATTTCTTTAATAATTACTTCTGGTTTTGATACTTGTAATTCAAAACCTTCACGCCTCATGTTTTCAATTAAGATTCCTAAGTGCAACTCACCTCTACCAGAAACTATAAATGTTTCTGATTCACCTATCTCTACTTTTAAACTTACATCTTTCTCTGTTTCTTTAAATAATCTTTCTTCTATTTTTCTTGCAGTTAATAATTTACCATCTTTACCACAAAAAGGACTTGTATTTACCCCAAATGTCATTTGTAGAGTTGGTTCATCTATTTTAAGTATTGGTAAAGCCTCTTCTTTTCCAACTTCACAAACAGTTTCTCCAACAGATATATCAGGAAGTCCTGATATTGCAATGATATCTCCTGCTTCTGCCTCTTCTATTTCTATTTTATTTAAACCAAAGAAACCAAATAATTTAGCTATTCTAAATTGTTTTACTGAACCATCTAATCTAACACAAGATACCATTTGATTAACTTTAATTTTTCCTCTTTTAACTAAACCTATTCCTATTCTACCAACATAGTCATTATAGTCTAATAAAGCAGGTTGAAATTGTAAAGAACCTTCTATATCAACTCTTGGGTCTGGTATATTTTCAATAACAGTATCTAAAATATAATCCATTGTATGCTCTTGAGTTTCTATTTCAGGTGACATACTTGATGTACCATTTAAAGCTGATGCATAAACTATTGGGAAATCTAATTGTTCTATGTCTGCCCCTAATTCTATAAATAAATCAATTATTTCATCAACTACTTCTTTTGGTCTAGCGGTTGGTTTATCTATCTTATTTATTACAACTATAGGAGTTACTTTTGCAGCTAAAGCTTTTTTTAATACAAATTTAGTTTGTGGCATTGGTCCTTCGTAAGCATCAACTACTAAAAGAACACCATCTACCATATTCATTATTCTTTCAACTTCTCCACCAAAATCTGCATGCCCTGGTGTATCAAGTATATTTATTCTGTAATCTTTATAATTTATTGCAGTTGTTTTAGCAAGTATTGTTATTCCTCTTTCTCTTTCAATAGCATTTGAATCCATTGAAAGTTCACTTATATCTTCATTTTCCCTAAAAGTATGAGACATTTCTAATAATTTATCTACCAATTTTGTTTTACCATGGTCTACATGGGCAATTATAGCAATATTTTTTATTTTCTTCATAAAATACACTTCTCTTCCAACTGAAACATTATATCATAACTATTAAAAAAATCAAAACATTTATTTATTATTTATTTATTATTGTATCTTTTTTTTATTAATTAATGACTTCTTTTTAGCTTTTGATAACTCTTCTATTTTTTCATATATTATATTTTTGATATTTTGATATTCTTCATCCATCAGATAATTTTCCTGAAAATCACAAAAACTTTTAAGTAATTCTAGTAAATCTTCATCTAATATGCATTCTAATTCATCCCTATAACAAATAGGCACTTTATATATCCCCTCTAATGATATATATCCTTTTACACGATTATTTTCTTTAGAATTAGAAATAGGATATTGAGCATATTTAATTATACTTCGAGTTATATTCCTACTACCTATTTTTAAAAAATATGTGTAATTTTCATCTTCTGCTATAACAACAGCAGGTCTTTTACGAGCATGGTCAACTTCACATTTTTTAACAACTTTATTTTTTATTACTACGTTTTTAAAAATAATATTCTTAATTAAAATTATACTACCTACTTCGTACATAATTACTCCACTCCTAAAACCAACTAATGTATTATACATTAAAATATAAAAATTTAAAATTAAAATCTAAAATATATGAATGGATTATATTCATTTGCAACCAAATAGCTGATAGAAATCACAAAAATTAATGTTAATATAAAGTTACTAATAACATTATAAATTCTGCTGTTATAAAATTTTTTATTTAACTTTTCTATTATATTAGTACTTAAAATAATAGCTAAAATTATATGCAACAATGCAAACACTATATTAGAATTTTCACTAATAAAACTCATAAGCCCAATATTTCCTTTATTAGTAAAAATATTTTGAATAATTAATAATAAATCTTGTAAATTATTTGCTCTAAATATTAACCAACCTATATTTATTAATATAAAAGTCAGTATAAATTTAACTATATTTGGTGTTTTATTTAGAATTTTTTTAAACAAAGTTTTCTCTAATATTAAAAGAATACAATAATATAGTCCCCATACTATATAATTCCACGATGAACCATGCCATAATCCAGTTAAAAGCCAAACAATAAACATATTTCTAATCCATTTTAACTTAGATACTCTATTTCCTCCCAATGGTATATATAAATATTCTTTAAAAAATTTTGACAAACTTATGTGCCACCTTTTCCAAAATTCTGAAATACTTTTAGAAATATATGGATAATTGAAGTTTTCCTCTAATTCAAATCCAAAGATACTTGCAAGACCTATTGCCATATCACTATATCCTGAAAAATCAAAATAAATTTGGAATGTATACGATAAAATACCAATAATTAATACTAATGTAGAATAATTATTCAAACCTTGACTATTAAACACAGCATCTGCTATTATTGCTACCTGATTTGAAATAATTACTTTTTTCCCAAGTCCAACTATAAATTTTTTTATCCCATATAATATTTTAAACGCTGTATTTTTTCTATTTAATAATTGATTTTCTATTGTTTCATATCTTATAATTGGTCCTGCTATTAGTTGTGGAAAAAAAGAAATATAAAGCGCTAAAAGAAAATAATTTTTTTGAACTTTGATTTTATTTTTATATAAATCTATTAAATAAGATAATATTTGAAATATATAAAAGCTTATACCTATGGGTAATAAAATTGTTTTTATATCTATCTTAACAAATTTAAAACTATTTAAAATATCAACGAAAAAATTGAAATACTTAAAATAAACTAATATACATAGTATACATATAATTGAAATAGCAAAAGAAATTTTTTTTAATTTATATTTTTTATTTTTATCAAAATAATCAATTAATAATCCAAATATATAAGATAATGTTATTGAAAGCATCATTAAAATTATATATTTGGGTTCTCCCCACATACAAAATATCAATGAAAATATTAATAAAACTATATTTTTTAATTTATTAGGAAAAATATAATAGAAAAATATACATATAGGAAGAAAAAAGAATAAAAATGACAAACTGCTAAATAACATTATATTCCCTCCTCTATATTAAATTCATCTTCATGGTAAAATCCTAAATCACCAATAAATAATATTTCCTCAATATTGTTTTCTTTTATAAATTTTTCAATATTAAATTTCTCTCCTAAATCTCTTTCATAATATCTCAAATCAACCACATAAGTTTTATTATAATCACCAGCTATTAGTTCACTGATATGATTATCAAATGAATTACCTATAATTAACAAATTTTTCTTTTGAATTTGGTTATAATCAAATTCAACTAAACCATAGTCATCTGCATAAAGTTCACCATATGTCATCTGCGAATTTGGATTACTTATAAATTTTTCTGGATTATAATAGGTTTTAACCACTTTATTATTTATCATTGTAACATGATTTTTCAAATCAAATAAATATACACAAGTTTTTTCATTATAATCTAATAAAGTTCCTAATGCATAAGACTTTGAACCTTTAAATTTATTGTTTAAACAAACTTCATTAGTTGGAATTATAATATCTTCTATTTCCATTAAGTTTGCGATTTGTAAATAGCCTTCATAAGCACCTTTATGATTCCAATGATGGTCTGTTTTATAAAAATAATTTTTATATTCATCAAAATTTTTTATTTCTAATTCATTACTTTTTATTTTAGGATTAATATTATTTTTTATGTATTCATAAATGCCTACTTTTTCATTTATTTCAAAATTTATGTCATAATCTCTTTCGATATAATACAAATACATATCTATTTCTGAAAATTTTTCTTTTGTTTTATTAATATTACTAATTCTACTTTCTACTAAAGGTATTTCATAATTTAAATTTGTATTTTTGTAAACTAAATATTCTTTAAATAAATTAATATTATCATGTATTGAACTATAATTATTTGAATTACTCAATGACATTATTTTATAATAACTTGAGTTGGATATTATTTGTAGTGTATTTATAAATGATTTCATAGCATTAGATAATGGAATTTGGTCTGATAAAGCCTTTTCAAAATTATTTTGATAAGTTTCATCCAAAAAAGTAGAAAGTTGAAATTGTGGAATTTTATAAGCTCCACGATTTTCAAAATAATTAATGTCGTGCGCCCAAATTAAAGGTTTTAAAAATCCACCTAAAATAATTAAAATTATTATAAAAATAAATATTTTATCTTCAATTTTTACTTTTTTCATAAAACTCACCAATCTCAAACATTACAAAAATATTATACAAAAAACTATGTAAATATAAAAGTCAAATGATTTATTTTTTTTAATATTTAAATTATAATATATTAAAGAGGTAGTATAATGAGAAAAGTTTTATTTATCATTTTTATTTTAATAAGTTCTATTTTAACAGCAAATGCAGAAGAAAAAATAAATGTTTCTTTTTCAGATTGTGTTGATGGCGACACTGCAAAATTTGTAATGAATGAAGAAATAATTAAAGTTAGGTTTCTTGCAATAGACACTCCAGAAAGTGTGCATCCAACAAAAGAAATCGAAGCTTTTGGAAAAGAAGCAAGTGATTTTACATGCGATAAAATTAAAAACGCAAAAAAAATACAATTAGAATTTGATGCCAACAGTTCTAAAACAGATAAATATGAAAGGTATTTAGCGTGGGTATGGGTAGATGATTATTTATTACAAGACCTAATAATTTCAAATGGATTTGGTGAAGTTGCATACTTATATGGTGATTATAAATACACTGATTTATTAAAAGACCATGAAGAAATCGCTAAATCTAAAAAAATAGGTATGTGGAATGAAAACATAGAAAACTTAAATAAAGATAAAAATAACATTGTTTTTTATTGTATTTGTATTTTAATATTAATTATATTATTTATTTTATCAAAAAAATTTAGGAAAAAGACAATTAATAAAGTTAAAAGAAAAATAAAAAAAGAATTAAAAGATGAAATTACAAAAGAAATATGATTGACTTTAAACAATATATATTATAAAATACAGGTCATTAAGGAATGATATTATGAAATTAGTAATTAATTATGATTTTTTTAAGAAGATTTGTAATGTTAATGAACCGTACGGCGCATTAAAAATCATTAAAAACAATAAAAGAAAATATGTTTTAGAAATACCAGTACTTATAACTTTCAATTCAATTCTTTTTCCAGTAGACGAATTACTTTCTTGCCTTGGAATTCAATTAGGATTAATCATGATTTTAAATACACTTCCTGAACTTATTACTCATAAAGTTTTCAATTATGATTCATATAAGGAAGAGGCAGAAAGTAAATTAAAAGATTTATTATCACAATTAAAAGACCTATATATAAATACTGATTTTGACTTATTACTAAAATCAGAGCTTTATAAAAAACAATATCAAATTAAATTAAACGAAAAAAAATTACCATATATTTTAGAATCAAAATATATAATGGTTCCAACTTACGACTCTAATGGTAAAATCATGGATACTTCATTTCTTCAAGAACATGTAGTAGGCTCAGATGAGTATGTTTTATCGCTAGGTTCTCCAACAAAAGTACTTAAATTGGCTTATTCAAGTATATAATTTAAATAATTTGTTGTATTTTGTTGACAAAAATGTGTTCTAAAATGTATACTAATTATATAAATATTGAAGTGAGGAGGAGTTATAGTGGAAAATCAACAAGGAAATTCTAGCGCTAATGGATTAGCTATCGCATCATTAGTTTTAGGTATCGTATCTGTAGTATTTTCTTTCATATACGTATGGATTGGACTTATCGCTGGTGTTGTAGGTATAGTTCTAGCTGTTAAAGGACGCCCTAGTGAAAAGAAAAGTTTTGCTACAGCTGGATTAGTTTTATCTATAATAGGTACTGCTTTAAGTGGAATATTTATCGCTTGTGCTTTATGCGTAATCGGTACTGCTTCTAGCGTTGTTAACAATTTATATTAAAAAGCATCAATGATGCTTTTTAATTTGAAAGAGGTTTTTATGTTTCCATATATCAAAATTTTTAATAAAACAATTACTAGTTATACAATATTAGTTATAATTGGTATATTATTAGTAGGTTTTTTATGTATAAGAAGATGTAAAAAATATAATATAAACGATAATAATATGATAATATTTCTTCTAATTGCTTCAATAGGAATGATTATTGGTGGTCATTTATTATATGGTATTGTAAATTACAAATTAATTATAGATTTAATAACCAATATTAATAAAATAACATCATTTAGTATGCTATTAAATGATTTACATATAATTTTTGGAGGTTCAGTATTTTATGGTGGTCTTATTGGTGGACTAATAGCTGGATTTATATATGCAAAAATAAAAAAAATAAATATTAAACTTTACTGTTTTGTTATAACTCCTTTTATACCATTATTTCACTTTTTTGGAAGAATAGGTTGTTTCTTATATGGGTGTTGCTATGGAATAGAAAGTAAAATAGGTTTTATTTATACTAATTCACCTATAGAAATAGCTAATGGAGTTACAAGATTTCCTGTTCAATTACTAGAAGCTTTACTAAATTTATGTATATTTATATTTTTATTAATTATTCAAAATAAAAATAAATGTAAAAACAATATACTAGCAGTTTATTTGTTATTATATTCATTTATAAGATTCTTTTTAGAATTTCTTAGAGGAGATTTTTATAGAGGATTCTTATTTGGATTATCAACATCACAATTTATAAGCATAATAATATTTATTGCAAGTTTCATATATTTAATAATATCTAAAAAGAAAGAATGACAAAAGTCATTTTTTTATAACCATATGCCTATATATTCATAAAATAAATTAAGGAGGTTTTATGGAAAATAAATATACTTTTGGTAGAGACACATATGTTTATGATAATGATTGTGGTGTAAAAATGACAAATTATATTCCACTTGCTCCACCACAACAACAAAATAATATAGTTGGTTTAGAATATATCATGAAACCATTACCTATATATGATAATCCAAACTATATTGGTAGTGGGAAACTAAAAGGGAAAGTTGCAATAATTACAGGTGGAGATTCTGGGTTAGGTCGGGCTGCTGCTGTTGCTTTTGCTAAAGAAGGAGCAGATATTGTAATTCCATATTTTAATGAACATATAGATGCAAATGAAACTAAAAAAGTAATAGAAAGCTATAATCAGAGATGTTTATTATTATCTGGTGATATTAGTAATAAAGATTTTTGTAAATATATAGTAGAAGAAACAATAAAATGTTTTGGAAAAATAGACATTTTAGTTAACAACGCTGGTGTACAATATCAAAGTAATACATTAGAAGAAATTTCAGATGAACAATTTGATTGGACTATGAAAGTTAATGTATATGGAATGTTTTATTTAACAAAAGCATGTCTTCCTTATTTAAAACCAGGAAGTTCAATAATAAATTTAAGTTCAGTTACAACTTTTAAAGGTGAACCACAATTAATTGATTATGTTACAACAAAAGGAGCAATTATAGGTTTCACTCGTTCTTTAGCAAGAAACCTAGCTACAAAAAATATAAGAGTTAATGCAATTGCGCCTGGATTTTTTTGGACACCTTTGCAACCAAATTGTTGGGTTGCAAATAAAATACCAACACTAGGTTCTGATGCTGCAATGTGTAGTGGCGCTATGCCATATGAATTGGCGCCTACATATGTTTTTCTTGCTTCTGATGACTCATCTTATATGACAGGTCAAGTTATGCATGTAAATGGTGGAGAAGTAATGGGATAAATAAAAAGACTATTTAGTCTTTTTATATACCCATAACATAAATTTATATAAATTATACTTAAATTTAGAAATAATTAAATCAAATTCTCCAATTAATTCTATTATATCTGGTCTAAAACCTTTTTTTAATTCATAGATTGAATAATTTTTATTATTTGGATTTATATCACCTGATATACCATAAAAATTACAATATTCTTTTTTTTGCTTAAAGCATTCTTTAATATGTTCATTATAAAAAGCATATTTAGGATTAAAACCTTTATAGTTACTATCAGTTCCACTCATAAATGTAATACCTTCATTACCTATAAATACACTTAAAAGCGCTCCAATATTTATCTGTTTTGAATGTTTTTTCATTTCCTCTGCTTCTTCTAATGATTTAGTTAAATTTTCTAATTTTTTTTCATGTTGTTCTTTTGCTATTTTTAACTTATTTCCTACATTTATAGTTTCCATTTGTTTATTAATATCATTTAATTCTTTTTTTGTTAATTCTATTTCATTAGTTACATACTCATAATATAAGTTTGTATCTATATATGAAATATATAATTTAATATAATCATGCATTAGTTCATACATTTTTTTATAATAACTAGCAGGTCTTACAGCAAAATGTTTAGTCTTTCCTGTTTCTTCTAAAAGTGATACAAATAAATCCATTTCACTTTCATCAATACATCTTGCTCTAACACCCATTTTTTCTGTTTTTTCGATATTTTTTCTAGTTGTTTTAGAAAAAGTTTGCAATGTTTCATCATATGTATCTAATAATTTAAAACGACATAAAAATCTTGGTTGCATAGTTTCGAAATTTTTATTAAATCCAAAATGTTTATAATTTAGTTTTTGAAAATTTTCAAAAGCTTTAGAGCCTATTAATTTTTTATTTTGCCCTTGAGAATCATAAGTAGCATATATTACATTTGGGTCAACTTTAATCATTAAACCTTTATAAGATTTAATATATTCTCTTAAAAGTAATGTAAATTCTTTTAACAATTCATAATCATTTACATCTAATAGAAATCCTCTTGGAGAATAAAATAAATTAAGACCAAGCGGTAATTTTTTTTGTAAAAGTAAACTAACACCTTTTAAATTTTCTCCATCATAAAGACCTACTAGATGACTAATCCATCCAGTAGTTTTTTTTAGCATTCCCCATTGTTCTAATTGATATATAGATATATATGGACTTTTAAGTGCGAAATCCATATAATCTTCTTTTGATATATTTTTTAATTCCATACTTAACCTCTTATGTCTTATATAAGTTAATTATAACATATTCATATACACAAATATTAATCTTTTTGATTAAAATAATATTTTAATATATATTGCATAGTTATTTTAATATCTTGAAATACACTTATATTATTTAATTCATTTAAACTAAACCAACCTGCACCTGTACTTTCTTCGCTTATTTTTGGTTCACAATCAATTGGATTAATTGGAACAGCAGGATATATAATATCTATATGTATTTCTCCTTCTTTGTTTCTGTTTTTTTGTATTCCAAGTGGTCTTATACAATCGTCTTCTCTTGGAAATCTAATTCCTAATAATTTTATTTTTATTCCTGTTTCTTCATAAACTTCTCTTAAAGCTGTTTCTTCTGGTAGCTCATCAAATTCTATATGTCCCCCTGGTTGCACCCATTTATTAAATTTTTTATGTTTTACTAATAATATTTTTTTATCTATTGGATTTATTACGAATGCAGACGCACAAAATTGTTTCATAGTATCACCAATTTTATTTTACCATATTTTTTTATTTAAAATTATTCTAATATATTTTTTGTTTGTTCCTTTACATTTTTTTCGTAAACTATTAATTTTTCATCTTGGTCTACTGTCGCTAACAAAATATTTGAAGTATCTTTATAACCTTTTATTTTTAGTTCTTTCTTTAACCATTCTCCTGTTTTATTTATATTTTTTAAATTACCACTCATTACTCTTGTATCTATTATTACATTTGCGCATAATCCTTGTTTTTTAACAGGTAAATTCATATCTTTTATCGTTATATTTTTGTTTTCTCCTTTAGGTAATACACTTACATTTCCATTTACTTCTAATATTGCATATTCTATTTCACTTATATCAAAATAATTATTCATTCTACATTGTTCTAACAATGTATTAATGTCTAATTTAACTTTTAAAAGATTTTTTTCTACTATTTTTCCTTTATCTATTAATATAGTAGGTGTCCCCATAAAAAATCTTCTTAATCTTACACTTTTTATTGAAAGATAAGAAACCAAATATGCTGTTAATCCAAATATTAACATAGCAATTATTCCATTTATAAGTTGTGTATCTAAATCTGTTATAATTTCTGCCGCAAAATTTCCAATTGAAATTCCTATTGTATAATCAAATATTGATAATTGTGACACCTGTTTTTTACCAAGTAATTTAGTAATTAAAAATAGAACTACAAGAGATGCAACTGAACGCACTATAACATCATCAAATTGTTTTATATCCATAATATCACCAATATTAGTATTAATTATATTTATAAATTTATACTAATTGTTAGTTTTTAGCATATCTTATAGAAATATATAAAAAAATCTTATATAATTTAAAAAAATTCTTGAATATAGAACAAATGTTTGGTATAATATACAGAAAAGGAGATAGTTTATGAATCAAGATAAAATGCATTTAATAAATAAAATATTTAATAATGAAACAATTAGAACTATTTGGGATAAGGAAGAAGAAAAATATTTTATAAGTGTTGTTGATGTTGTTAGCGTTATTTCAGAAAGTAAAGATGGAAGAAAATATTGGAATAAGCTTAAACAGCGTCTTAAAGATGAAGGAAATGAAATGGTGACAAATTGTCACCAGTTGAAACTTAAGGCTAACGATGGTAAATATCGTATGACTGATGTTTGTGATATTAAAGGTATGTTTAGAATAATTGAATCAATACCAAGCAAAAATGCTGAACCTGTGAAACTTTGGTTAGCAAAATTAGGAAGTGAAAGAATTGATGAAGTATTTGACCCATCCATAGCTGCACAAAGGACAATAGACTTATATAGAACAAAAGGTTATGATGAAAAATGGATTACAAAAAGAATGCAAAGTATTCAAGATAGAAAAGAACTTACTGATGTATGGAAAGAAAATGGCATCACTGAAAATAAAGAATTTACCATATTAACTAATGAAATATATAAAACTTTGTCTGGAATGACCACTAAAGAATATAAAGATTATAAAGGTCTTCGTAAAGAATCACTTCGTGATAACATGGATAATATAGAAGTATCTCTAACTGATATAAGTGAGGAAGTAACAAAAAGATTAGCAAAGAAAACTAAACCTAAAGGATTAGAAGAAAATTTAAAAGTTGCTCATGCAGGTGGACAAGTTGCTAAAAACACAAGAGATGAAATTGAAAATCTACTTGGAGAATCAATTGTTACTAATCAAAACAAATTGAACTATCAATATATAGATGAAAATAAAAAAATAAAAGATAGTATATATAGTTAAAAATAATGTAAAAAAAAAATAAGGTACTATATATATACAATAAGGGTTAAAAATTCAAATTTTTATATTCCTCATGCTATTTGTTTTTCTATATACTAAAAAAAGTAAGGTTTGTAAGCTTAATTTAGGTACAATAAGCAACCTTACATTTTTATTATAATATATCTTTTTAATTAAGAAAAGGCTATTTTAAAATTTTTTATTTATCAACAGTCTGAAAAACTTTAAAGTTATTTTTCGATTAAATAAAGATTATTTAATAATATTCCAGCACCTTCTGCAACACAAGTAAGTGGACTTTCCGCTATATAAACAGGAACATCTAATTCTTTTTTTAATAATTCATCTAAACCTTCAATAAGAGCTCCTCCACCTGTTAATATTATTCCTTTATCTATAATATCTGCTGATAATTCAGGTGGAGTTTCTTCTAGTACTTTTTTTGTAGTTTCAATTATAACATTAACGCTATCCTTTAGGGCTTCTTCTATTTCTTCAGATGAAATTGTTATTGTACTTGGAAGCCCTGTTGTTAAATTTCTACCTCTTACTTCCATTTTTTTATTTTTATCACCTTTATACACTGTTCCAATAGTTAATTTTATATCTTCTGCTGTCCTATCACCTATTAATAATTTATATTTTTCTTTAATATATTTTATAATATCACTATCAAATGTATTTCCAGCTATTTTTATTGAAGAACTTGTTACAATACTTCCTAAAGAAAGTACAGCTATATCTGTTGTTCCACCACCTATATCAACTACCATATTACCACTTGGAGCGGATATATTTAACCCAGCTCCAGTAGCAGCTACTTTTGGTTCTTCTTCAATATATACTTTTTTTGCACCTGTTCTTTCTGCAGCCTCTTTAATGGCGTTTTTCTCTACCTGAGTTATATTTGATGGGCAACAAATAAGTATTCTTGGCTTTGAAAATAATGATTTACCATTTATTTTTTTTAAAAAATAATCTAACATAACTTCCGTTATTTCAAAGTCCGCTATTACACCATCCTTCATAGGTCTTATGGCTTGTACACTTCCTGGAGTTCTTCCAAGCATTTCTCTTGCCTCTAAACCTACTGCTAATGGTTTTTTTGTTTCTGAATCTATCGCTACAACACTTGGTTCATTAAGTACTATACCTTGTCCTTTTACAAATATTAATACATTTGCAGTTCCTAAATCTATTCCTATATCTTTTGCAAACATAATTCCCTCCTTAGCAATTCAAATATTTTCTTTTAGTAGATTCTCCTCCTCTAATATGTCTTATATTAGTATGATATTTTAGTATTTCTTCTACTTCTTTGTACATTTTCTTATCTATTTTTAAAAGTCTCTCATGTAAATCTTTATGAACTGTACTTTTTGAAACTTTAAATATATTTGCAATTTCTCTTACTGTTTTTCCTGTTTCAATTATATATAAAGCTTCATCTGTAACTCTTTTGTTTATATAATTCACTATAACACCTCTTTAGTAAATTATATTTTTATATACTTTTTTTATTCAAAAAAGAGCATAAGCCCTTTTAGATTTCATTTATTTTTTTACCAATGTAATTTAATGGGTTTACTGTTTTATTATTAACACTAAGTTCAAAATATAAATGATTTTCTGAATCTTTATCTATATTTGAAGTTCCACTTTTCGCAATTACTTGACCTTGTGTTATAACATCATTTTCTTTAACATAAATTTCACTTAAACTTTGATATACACTTACTATATTATTTTCATGCTTTATTTCTACTACATTTCCTAAAATTTCATCTTGTTTTACTGATGTAACTGTTCCACTTAATACAGCAGTAACATCAAAAACATCATTTCCCTTATAAGTTAATCCTGTACTTGGTATATATGTATTTTCATAGTATATCAAAGAGCCCTTTTGTTGTTCTTCATCTGAATTATAATCATAATAATTTTTTGTTACTTGTACATTTCCATCTATAAATGGATTCATTATTTGTTCTACATTATCTTGTGATACAACTGGTAAAACTTCATCAAATATTGTTTTTCCTACATAATCAATGTTGTCGCTTGGCTCTTTATAAAGTGATTTTTGTATTAGAAATATACTTGATATTATTAAAATGAAACCTACTACATAAAATGCATAAACCACAGGTCTTTTTAATCTTCTATATGTCATTTTCTCACCTCATTTATGAGTTTGAACACATATATTTTTTTTATACATTTTTTTTATATTTTTTTTATTTCGGTTCCTTGATAATAATGATATAAAATTTGGTCATATGTATATCCTGCTTGTGCCATTCCTTCCGCACCATATTGGCTCATTCCAACTCCATGTCCATATCCTCTTGCAACTACTTTCACAGTTTTTCCCTCTTGTGTAATTGTGTAATAATTTGATTTTAATCCTAACTTATTACATACTTGCCAACCAGTAAATGTTGTTCCATTTATTTTTAAGTAAACTATTCTTCCTGTATTTGTTTTTGATGTTATTTCTACATTTACTTTGTCTTGATATTTTAACCCTAAAAGCGAATAAAATTTGTCTAATGTATATATATATTCTTTATCATAAAGTGGTGAAACTGCATCCCAAGTAGAACTTACACTTCTAAGATATGGTACTTTATTTGGAAAAACATCTTCACTATCTTCTGTTACCCCAACACTTGTTGAAAAGAATAGTGCATCTATTATCTTTCCATCGTAAACTAAATATTCATCTTTTGTTTCTAATACTGCTCTTTTTACTTTATTAGAAAGTTCTGTATATCTATTTCCCCAATTCTTTTTTTGTTGTTCTTCATCTAAATATACTTGATTTTGTACTGTATCTACAACATCATATTTGTTATTTTTATTTGTTGATAATCTTTTCATAACATATGTCCTTGCTGCTACTGCTTGTGCTTTTAAAGCTTCCAACGAAAAATCTGCTGGCATTTCTCCTGCAAGTACTCCTGTTACATATTGTTCTAATGGCACTTCTTCTATATTTCCTGTTGCATTTCTTTTAACTCTAACTTTCATATTTGTTGTATAACTAAATTTTATTTCATCATCATATATAAACAATGAAACTATTACATAAGGAATTATAATTATTAAAAGTATTACATATAATATTTTTTTCATATTCATCACTATTATTCATTATATTTTATATACATATATTTTTTTGTCAAAAAAAGTATTTTTTTAATATTAAAAAATGAAACTAGATTTAAAAGATAGTTTAGTAGATTCAAGAATATTAGAAAAACTTACAACACTAGCTAAAATAGATGAAGGAATAACAAAAATAATATACTTAATTTTAGATATCAAAAATTCTTAAAATTACAAAAAAGAAGGTTTTCATTTTTTAACATATTAAATACTTTTTTTACTTCCCTCTTACTACTTCTTAATTTATTTATTATTTTGTACATTTTTAATTACGCCTCCTAATTTTTTATTAAATATATATAATATTCTTTTCCTAAAAAATTCAAAATTTTTATACCCAAATCCATTC
>CANRFG010000012.1 GCA_947629815.1 uncultured Bacilli bacterium | reverse complement strand
ACGCAAGAAAGTAATATGTATATTAATACAAATATAAATACATGTTTGATTTCTACTATTATACTTATAATAATTATGTATATAATAGCTAATATTATTTATTGTAAAAGAGATATTAAAAATTAAAGGTCAAAAAGGTCAAAATGACCTTTTTTATTATCTTAATAAAAAATACATTAATAAAAAATACATAAAAAAATAATGAAATTAGTTGAAAAAGGCTTTTTAAAGACTTATGGATATCATGAAAACAGAGTATTGGTTATTGTTGAATAAGTGATACTTAAAACTAAAAATAAGAAAATATTGTAATTATAATAAAAAACTTTATGTTTAGTATGTAAGACTTATGTAAAGAGTCATATATTGTTTAAAAATTGTAATATTGCATATAATTAATAATGCTAATTTATTTGCATCAAATATATTGTTAATTGCATCATTTAATGATATAATGATTCAAATGAAAGAGGAATGATGCAATTTGAGAAAATTTAATTTAATGGAAGAATATAATAGTATTATATCTAGTGGTAATATCATTAATTTAATAAGTAAAATACATGAATACAAAGGAAAACAATCATATTTATTAAATACTAAAAAAGATACTTTAGATACTTTATTAAAAGTTGCTAAAATAGAGAGTACTTCTTCATCAAATAAAATTGAGGGTATTTGTACTACTGATAAAAGAATTAATGAAATTGTAACTAAAAAGTTAGAACCTAAAAATAGAAATGAAGAAGAAATTGCTGGTTATAGAGATGTATTATCTTTAATTCATGAGAACTACAATTTTATCGATATTAATCAAAATACAATTTTGCAATTACATAGAGATTTATATAAATATACAGGCTATAGTTATGGTGGTAAATTTAAAAATTCTCAAAATTATATTGAAGAAGAAAATGAAAAAGGAGAAAAGAAAATAAGATTTATACCTCTATCTCCTGTTGAAACACCAATTGCAATTGAAGATTTATGTAAAAATTATAATGAATTAGTTAATAACGATTCATGTGATTTACTAGTCTTAGTTCCTATATTTATATTAGATTTCTTATCTATACACCCATTTAATGATGGTAACGGAAGAATGAGTAGATTACTTACTCTACTATTACTATATAAAGCAGATTATATGGTAGGGAAGTATATCAGTATTGAAAAAATTATTGAAGAAACAAAAGATAGTTATTATGATACATTAGAAAAAAGTTCTGTTGAATGGCATGATAATGAAAATGATTATTCATATTTTGTAGAATACTATTTAGGAATAATATTAAATGCTTATAAGGAATTTGA
Source organism: uncultured Bacilli bacterium (assembly GCA_947629815.1). Taxonomy (GTDB): domain Bacteria; phylum Bacillota_I; class Bacilli_A; order RF39; family UBA660; genus UMGS872. The sequence goes on along the minus strand of CANRFG010000012.1, from coordinate 34,621 downwards.
TTCAAGAATAAATATTGTTGAAAATAAAAAAATAACTGCTTATGATAGAATTATAGGTATATTTAAAGAAAATATTATTCCAATAGATAAAGCGTTTATAATTAATAAGTGTCCTAATTTAAGTGAAACCACAATTGAAAGAATGCTAAATAAATTACTTAAAGAAGATAAAATTGTTAAAATCTCTGGTGGTAGGTATACAAAATATAAATGGAATAATTGAATTAGTTATTTTGAATTTATGAGTAATTGAAATTAGAAAAGATATGTCGTTATACATATCTTTTTTGCTAAGCAAGGAAATGAAGAGTATTGTGATTCTATTTTATAATTCATTTCTAGGTTCTATTGCAGACAAATGTACAGATACCAAAGAAAATACAAGTGGAATATGTATATATAATGAAGATGGAAGAACTGAATTAAGATAATTATTTAATAATATGAAATAGGTTGTCATAATGACAACTTTTTATTTTACAGGGAGAAGGAACTATAAATTTAAAAGATGAAAAATATTTTATTTAATGCTGAAGAACTTGATTAAAATATATTAAGGAAATTTCAATAGAAAGGTGTGATATTTATGAAGAATAGTAATTTTTATAAACTATTACACATAGAATTCATTGTGGAGGAATAATCATGTATGACACAATAGAATTTTATGATGATAATGGTTGTGATTTAAAAGAAGTATTAAAAAGTTGTATATATAAATACTATATGGCTAATAAAAATTCATTAAAAGTATTTAAAACGAACAAAAAAAATGGTATAATTGATTCAACTAATAAAGTGAAAGTGTTGTCTACTGAAAGGAGATAAAAATGTATAATAGATACAAAATAGACAATACGATTTTTAAAATAGCCATTTATATAAGACTATCTCGTGAAGATGGTGATGATATGGAATCAGAAAGTGTCACTAATCAAAGAAGTTTACTAATTGGTTATTTAAAAGCACAGAATTTAGTTGCAGTTGATATTTATGTAGATGATGGTTATACAGGAACAAATTTTGAACGCCCAGAGTTTAAGAGAATGTTAAATGACATTGAAAATGGAAAAATAAATATGGTTATAACAAAAGACTTATCAAGATTAGGTCGTGATCATATAATGACAGGTTATTATGTTGAAACATTTTTTCCAAAGAATGATGTCAGATATGTTGCAGTAAATGATGATATAGATACTTTTTATGAAACAAGTGGTTCTGATATGATGCCATTTAGACTAAGTATGAATGATATGTATGCAAAAGATATTTCAAAAAAAGTTCGTTCAAGCTTAATTCAAATGAAAAAAGATGGTAAGTTTTGTGGAAGTGCAGCGCCTTATGGGTATATGAGAAATCTTTTAGACAAACACAAACTGGTGCCAGATCCAGAAACTGCTCCTGTAGTAAAGAAGATATTTGATTTATATGTTGCTGGTTATGGTAGTTCACAAATTGCTGAAATCTTAACAAGAGAAGAATTACCAACACCTATTATGTATAAATACTCTGATTCTAAATTAAATAACTTTGACCATCCTGAAATATGGAAACATACATCTGTTAGTAATATAATAAAAAATAGAGTCTATATTGGAGATTTAATACAACACAGAGTTCAAAAAGTGAATTATAAGATTAAGAAGATGAAAAAAGTTCCAAAAAGTGAGTGGTGTATAAAGGAAAATGCCCATGAACCACTTATTGATAAAAAAACATTTGAAATAGCGCAATCTATTAAAGATTCTAAGGATAACTATAATCCTGAAAGAAGAAATGTTGATTATGTTTTATCTGATTTAGTATTTTGTAAAGATTGTGGTGCTAGAATGAGTATTAGCTATGATAAAAAAAGAGATAGAGTTACAATGAATTGTAATAATTATCGTAAGTTTAGTAAGTATAATATATGTTTTTCACATTATATTAATTATACTAAGTTGGAAAATACTATCTATAGTAAATTAAGCACTATGGCTAATCTATATATTAATGATAAAGACGAATTTGAGAGTATTATCAAAAATCAATATATTGATCCTAAACAAGAAAAATTAAAAAAAATTGATGAACTTAATTTAAAGATAGATGGATTAAAAAGAAAACAAGACTCTTTATATGATGATAAGTTTAATAATATTATAAGTGTGGAAACTTATCAAAGATTATTTAAAATTACTGAAGAAGATATTAAAACTGCAAACGAAAAATTAGAAAAATTGAAAGAAGAAATTTCTAGCATAAATGAAGATTCCTCTTGTTATGTTGAATATTTAGATATAATTAAAAGTTTTCTTGATATGAAAAATCCAACAAGAGAAATAATGAATAGATTAATAGATAAGATATATGTTACAAAGGATAAAAAACTAGAAATTCATTATAGAATTAAAAAAAGTGAAGTATTAGTATAAGTAAAAATACGAGTTGCTTTGGAGCAATTTTTAAAAAAATTTATGGGTATCACGAAAACATGTTATGGTGGTACGATGAACAAATACCATTCGTGGAAGCAGCAGAGATTGGAACAAATAAAGTTATAAAAGACCATTCCACTATAGGTATAGTAGTAACTACAGATGGCTCTATTGGTGAAATCGATAGAGAAAATTATGTAGAAGCAGAAGAAAGAATAGTATCTGAATTAAAAGAAATAGGTAAACCATTTATAATGATTTTAAATTCAACACACCCAACTAATCCAGAAACACAAAATTTATCACAAAATTTAACTAATGTATACGATGTTCCTGTTATACCTATAAGTGTTGAGGATATGTCAGAAAGAGATATGTACTCTATATTAAAAAGTGCATTATATGAATTTCCTGTATTGGAAGTTAAAGTTAATATGCCTGATTGGATAGCATGTTTATCATCTAATAATTGGCTTAAAAAAATATATATTGAAAAAATAAGAGAAAGTGTTATTGAAATTGATAAATTAAAAGATATCGATACAATAACAGACCATTTCAATGATTGTGAGTATATAAAAAAGGCATATTTATCAGATGTAGACACATCAACAGGAATAGTTACAGTAAATTTAGAATGCCCAGATGGATTATATAATCAAGTACTTAAAGATATAATAGGAATAGATATAAATAGTAAAAGTCAATTACTTAAACTATTCCAAGATTATGAAGAAGCTAAGAAAGAATATGACCAAATAAAAGATGCACTTAAAATGGTTAAGGCAACAGGTTATGGTGTTGCCTCACCAAGTTTAGCTGATATGAAATTAGATACACCAGAAGTAATAAAACAAGGTGGAAGATTTGGAGTTAAGTTAAAGGCAGTAGCACCTTCAATACATATGATTAGAGTAGATGTAGAATCAACATTTGAACCAATAATAGGTTCTGAAATACAAAGTAAAGAACTTATAAATTATTTAATGAAAGATTCTGATACAGAACCAGATACTATTTGGAAAAGTGAAATATTTGGAAGAAGTTTAGATGTCATAGTAAAAGAAGGAATACAAGCTAAATTATCTTTATTACCAGAAAATGCTAGACATAAACTTCAAACAACATTATCAAAATTAGTTAATAAAGGGTCAGGTAATTTATTCGCAATTGTTTTATAAAGATGAGAAATCATCTTTTTTTAATAAATTTATATGTTATAATTAGGTAGGTGGAAATATGAGAATAAATAATACATATTATAAATTGAGTTCTAACCTTAATATGAAGATAGTTCATATATCTGATATACATTATTGTAATGATTATAAACTAAAAAGATTAGACTTAATATTAAAAAATATACAAAATATAAGTCCTAATTATATATGCATAACAGGTGATTTAATTGATACAGCAGATGTAGATGATGATAAATTAGATATATATATGAATTTTTTAGAGAAATTAGGAAATATATGTAAGGTTATAGTTATATTAGGTAATCATGATGTTGAACATACAGAAAAAGGAATTAGAAAATATTTTATAAATGAAAATTTTATTTCAAAATTAAAAAAAGTTAAAAATTTATATTTGCTTAGAAATTCTATTTATGAAGATGAATTAATTAATTTTATAGGAATTGAAGTAACATATGAATATTATAAAAACAATAATATTAATTTTGAGAAAATAAATAGTACATTAAAAAAATTAAATAACAAATTAAATGTATTATTAATACATGACCCAGAAATTATATTAAGTAATAAAGAAAAAATTAACTTAAACAATATAAATCTTATATTATGTGGACATACACATGGAGGACTTATGCCAGATTTTATACCTGGACATAGGGGATTAATTTCACCTAGAAAAGCCTTATTTAAAAATAATATGAGAGGTATATATAAAATAGGTAAGTCAACGCTTATAATATCAACAGGTATAGTAAAACTATCAAAAAGGTCACATCTTACTAAACTAAATGATATATTTAGTTCTAATATTACTACAATAACTATATAAAATAGGTAATAAAATCAAAAAAAATCAATTAAAACAACAAAAAACATTGATTTTACTTGTTATATATGGTAATATTAAATTGTAGACAAGATAGCTTGTTTATTAAATTATAGGAGGTATGACAAATGTCAAAAACAGATTTAGTAAATTATGTTGCAGAAGAAACAGGATTAACAAAAGCTGATTCATCACGCGCTGTTGAAGCAGTTATGCAAGGAGTTATTAAAGGATTAAAAAAAGAAGGTAAAGTTACTTTAACAGGTTTCTGTACTTTTGCTGCTAAGAAAAAAGCTGCAAAACAAGGTCGTAATCCAAGGACAGGAGCACCTGTTACAATTCCTGCAAGAGTTGCTGTAACTATTAAAGCTGGTTCTAAATTAAAAGATGCTTTAAACTAAAAGGCTAATGCCTTTTTTCTTTTTGGAGAGATGAAAATGACAGAAATTATAGAAGTGCTAAAAAAAATAGAATCTTTTGGGTATAGCGCTTATGTAGTTGGAGGATTTCCAAGAGATTTATATATGGGAAAAACAAATGTCGATATAGATATATGTACAAATGCAAAACCAAAAAAAATAATTAAAATGTTTGAAGTAGAAAATAGTGATGGAATAAAATATGGTGTAGTTAAAATAAAATATAAATCAAAAATATATGAAATAACTACATTTAGAAAAGAAAAAAAATATATAAATAATAGAATTCCAACAAAAATAAAATATGTTAATAATTTAATAGAAGATTTATATAGAAGAGATTTTGTAATTAACACTTTATGTTTAGATAGCAATGGGAATTATATAGATTTATTAGGCGCTAGAAAAGATATAGATAATAAAATAATAAATATGGTTGGTAATCCTTATTATAGGTTAAAAGAAGATTGTCTTAGAATATTACGAGCAGTACGATTTGCGACTATTTTAAATTTCAAATTATCAGATGAAATAAAAAAATCTATAATAGAAAACAAAGAATTAATAAAAAAGTTATCATATGAAAGAAAAAAAGAAGAATTAGATAAAATATTTTCAAGTGAAAACTCATCATATGGTATGCATTTATTAGAAGAGCTACAATTAATTGATGTACTTGATTTAAATAAACAATATATAGATTTTAAAAATCCTTTAGCTATATGGTTACAACTAGATACAGAGTTAAAATATCCATATACGATTGAAGAAAGAAAAACAATAGAAAACATTAGGAAATTGTTAAATGAAGATTTGAGTGATAAATATATATTATATAAGAGTAATATAAATGATTTAGAAATAGTTTGTGATATAAAAAAAATAGATTTTAACAAAATTAAAGAAAAATATGAGAATTTGATTATAAAAAATAGAAAAGATATAAATATAGATGCAGATGAAATATGTAGTATTTTAAATATAGAAGATAAATCTATGTTAAAAGAAATTTATATTACACTTGAAAAAGTTATATTGAAAGAAAAAGTACAAAATGATAAAAAAGAAATAAAAGATTTTTTACTAACTGAATATAAAAAATAAAAGGGCATATATTTTTATAGGTGCTTTTTTTATGAAAAAATATTTTGTTATATTAATAATAATTTTAATAGATATATTTTTATATATAAATAAAACAAAATCTTCAACATTTGAATTTGTGGATATTAATTTAGATAAAAATGAAATTGGATTAACACTTCTTTCTTTAGATAATAGTAAATCTATACTTATTAATAAATCATCTTTGTTAATTTTAGAATATATTGATTCACTAGATTTAGAAAAAAAATTAAATTTATATGGAATAGATGTATTAGAAAATGTAATATTAAATGGTAATTATACACCTGATATTAAAAGTTATAATAAGCATACATTAAATAATAGAGTTAAACTTAATAATTTAACTATAAATAAAAAAGATAATATCGAAATTATAAATTATTATGATTATTCATTTTGTATATATAAAACAGGTAAAAATAAGGATTTAAGTAATTGTGATTTTATATATTTTTTAAATATAGACGATGTAGATTTTACTGATGAAGTTTTGGTAGCGTTTTTTGATTCGGATATAGATAAAGATGATATAGAAAAATATTATGATAAATGGGTTGATTCTTATATACTAAATAATAAAAATACATATACATTAAAACTATTACCAAATGATTATAATGTAGTTGAAGTACCTATAAATTAATATACAAAAATTTAAAAATAATGTATAATACTTTTAGGTGGTTTTTATGATGGATAAGGTTGTAAGATTTGTCGCTAATAAAGATTATATAGTTCCAAGAATGCTTATAACAAATTACAAACAATTTAATATAACTTCAGATGAACTTATATTTATAATATATTTAATTAATAATAGTGAAGATTTTAATCCTAAAAAAATAAGTTTAGATTTGAATTTAGATTTGAATGAAACCATGGAGTTAATAAATAGTTTAACTACAAAAGGTTTAATAGCTTTAGAAGTTAAAAAAGTTGATAATATAAGAACAGAATATATAAATTTGAATCAAATATATAAGAAAATAGCTTTTAAATTAGTAGAAGATGAAGAAGAAAAAAATAATAATAATATTTTTGATAAATTCGAAAAAGAATTTGGAAGAACTTTATCTCCTATGGAATATGAAATAATAAATTCTTGGACGGAAACAATGGAAGAAGAAACAATTCTTTTAGCGCTTAAAGAAGCAGTATATAATGGAGTAAATAACTTAAGATATATTGATAAAATACTATATGAATGGCAAAAAAAAGGTATTAAAACAGAAGAAGATATTTTAAAAAACAAAAAAAACTTTATTTCTAAAAAAGAAGTAAAAGAAACTTTTGATTATGATTGGTTAAATAATGAATAAGGAAATATTTGAATATTTAGATAGTTTAATACCTGAACCAAAATGTGAATTAAATTATAATAAAGATTATGAACTTTTAATAGCTACTATGTTAAGTGCTCAAACTACTGATAAAAAAGTTAATAGTGCAACTGAAATATTATTTAGTAAATATCCAACTATTAAAGCTTTATCAGAAGCCAATATAGAAGATATAAAAAAAATAATAAAACCGATTGGTACTTATAATAAAAAATCTTTGAATGTTATAGAAATCTGTAAGAGATTATATGAGGAAAAAAATGGAATTGTACCTAATGATAGAAAGTATTTGGAAAGTTTACCTGGGGTAGGTAGAAAGACTACAAATGTCGTTTTAAGTAATTTATATAATGTTCCATGTATTGCAGTTGATACTCATGTAAAAAGAGTAAGCGAAAGACTTGGTATTTCTAAAAGTACAGATGATGTTTATGAAGTAGAAAAAAAATTAAATAAGTGTATACCTAAAGATAAATTATGTAGACTTCATCATCAACTTGTTTTGTTTGGAAGATATTATTGTAAAGCTATTAAGCCAGAATGTTCTACTTGTGGGATAAAAAAATATTGCAAAAAAAATACTAATTAATTAGTATTTTTTTTAAATATAAAGCACATATCATCTTCATATATTTTTTCGTAATTTTCGTCTTTTTCTAAGTAATAATGTAATGGTGATGATTTGACATTTATTAAAACATCAAAATCGTATTTATCTAATATTATTTGTGGATTTCCATTTAATTTTTGCAATTTTGTGCTATCTATTAATATATTATTACTAAATACATCACCTAATCCATATGAAAATATTTTAATGTCATCTAATGAATCATATTCATCTAATTTATAAAGCAAATATCCACCTGCTCCAAAATCATTATACATTTTTTTAGGTTTAAGCTCTATTAATTTTAATATTGCTTCATCACTATAATAACCATGATTATCTATAATTTTAAATTGTTTAAATTGAATATATCCTATAAATATTAAACCTACAATAAGTATACCACTAAAAAATATACTTATTATTTTTTCAAATTTTTTAAATGGTTTTTTTATAATTTCGTACATATCTTCTGTAATAAAGAAATATTTTCCAACAGTCCAAGTAGAATATATACCATACATACCTACAAATCTTTGTGATTTTAAGCACATAAATAGTAGTAACAATTGAAATACTAATTCATGGAATTTTATTTTGTCTTTACAAAGTATTAAGTTAAATAGAGGGAAAGCAATCATTATAAAAATATACATACCTAACAATCCATGGAAACTTGGACTTTGCCATTCTAATATTAGGCCTATCATATTATTGTCTAACATATTTGTAAATGGATAAATTAACATTTTATATGTGAAAGGATTTATACATGTTGCAATTAATGTTAGTATAAGTATAATTAACAAATCTTTTCTTTGTTTTTTATCTAATATTTTTTTATCCAATTTTTCAAATTTAAATGGAAGTATTCTAATAATTAAATCTGAAATTAAAACACCAATTAAAAATATATATGGTAATGATGAAGAACCTCCATGTAAATTAACCCAAATTATTTGTAAAAAAGGAATAGTCCATATAAGCTTTTTAAATATAGGTTTTTCATTATCAATGTAACTAAATAATACATATATTAAATAAGCAAATGTAAGTAAACTTATTATATATGGTCTTGGACCTGTAACTTTAAAAAACACAGTCATTAGAAGTAAAAACAATAATTTAAAATCTAATAGTTTTTTAAATTTTAGTTTTAACATTTTAAACATTATAAAATATAAGATTAAAAAAATTATTAACATTATAGCAATACAACCAATAGGTCCTAATTTATACATTATAAATTCTGTTAACCATTCATGTGATGTCCAAGAATAATTACCATACCATGAAAATAATTCATTTGTTGGAATAGCTTTATTACTATCTATCCAATGACCCATAACAACATGCCAAAAATAATCATTGTCCGTTATTGGCTCAAAAGACATTAATAATCCAGATAAAAAACAAAATATAACTCCCATAAAACAACTCTCCTACGAGTTAATTATACCATATACCATGTGTTACATCAATGTTAAATTATTAAAAACACCCCTAACTTCTAGGAGTGTCTTCATTATTATCATTTCCAGGTTCTTCTGGTTCTATTGGCTCTTCTGGTTCTATTGGTTCTTCTGGTTTTACAACATTATTAATTGTTACGGTAGTTTCTATTCCATCACTCATATTACTTTTGAATATAGTATAAGATGTTTTTACAACATATGTTGTCGTAGTTGAAGGAATAGGTAATTGTATAGAACTTTCATTTGTATTTGTAATGTAAGTAAGTGTTCCATCAGAAGATTTTGAGTAAATATTATATACAATAGTTCCAATATAACTTGAATTATAATTTAATCTTGAATTTATAAAGCTTGATTTATATCCTTCATCTTGGAATAATGAGGCAGCTAAATTATTTATAAATGTATCATCAATTGCGTCAGGTGTTTTAATTGGAGTCCAACTTAATGTTACATTAGTTTCACCTAAAGTACTTCTTAAATTAGATACACTATTTAATTTTGAATATCTTGTCGAAACTTCAGTTGGTTCTGTACCTGATTTGAATAATTCTGTTATCTTCATATCAGCAGGAGTAAATTCGCTAGGTAACATAGCTGGATTAGTTTCTTTTTCAATTGTAACTTCTACAACCCCATCAGGTTTAGTAAAGTTTTTAGTACCAGATGCAACTCCATTTATTAAAGCTCTAAATATTCTTGTATTTTGACCAGAACCAAATGTATTATGACCTGCTTTTACATTATCATAACCATACCATATTGCCATTGAATAATCAGGTGTTATTCCTGCTACCCATATATCTTTTGTAGCGCCTGCAGGAAGATTGTTTAATTTTTTTGTGTTTGCGTCATAATCAGTTGTACCTGTTTTAATACCTACTGTGACTCCATTAAAATTTGATTTACCCAAACTGAATTGAGCAGTTGTAACTAATATATCAGCTATCATATATGCAGTTTCTTCACTCATTACTTTTTCTGGTGTAACTTTTACTTCATATTCTTCATTAGTATCTCTATATACTATTTTAGTGAATGAATGAGGTTCAACATAATATCCACCATTTGAGAATGCTGCATATGCTGCCGCTAATGTAAGAGGGGATTCTCCATTATATCCACCTATAGCATGTGATTCATATAAAGTACCTTGTGAGGTATCTGGACTTAATCCAAGGGATTGAACAAAGGATAATATATCTTGTTTATCAAGTGATTGGAATGCCTTTAATGCAGGTACATTTCTTGAAAGTTTAATGGCGTCTCTCATAGTAAGAAGTCCATTATATCTACCATCAGCATTATTTAAATATCCACCATTTGAGTATTTGTGAGGTTCATCTGCAAATAATTGATAAGTAGACCAATTATTAAATTCAATACCTGGGCCATAGTCATATAGAGGTTTAGATGTAGACCCTATTTGATTTTTAATTCTAGTAGCATAGTTAAATAGTCTTTCACCTGATTTTCTACTATTGCCAACTGCAACTATTTCCCCTGTTGCTGATTTAATCATGACTATTCCTGCTTGAACTTTATCATTTTCCCATTTGTAGTTTTTATTTTTTCCCTCCATTAAATCATTTACATATTTTTGTTTATTTGCGTCCATTGTAGTGTATACAAGCATTGGAGTAGAGTAAGGGTTTACACCTAATTTATCTTCTATCTCAGCAACAACTGTATCTATGAATCCTCTATAATCGTTGGAAGTAGTTGTATTATGTTTAACAATATCATCAACTGTTAATTTAGATGCAATCGCTCTTTCTTCGCTAGTGATGTAACCATGCCTTTCCATTAAGTATAAGACAGTTTGTCTTCTAGATTCAGTAGCTTTTGGATTTATGTATGGGTCATATGAATTAGGTGATTGGAACATTCCTGCAAGCATTGCTGCTTCAGCTAAATTTACTTCTGATACAGGTTTCCCAAAATATGTTAAACTTGCTTGTTGAACACCATATGCGCCACCACCCATATAGTAAGAATTTACATAAAATTCTATTATATCCTGTTTAGTATATTGTTTTTCTATTTTAAATATTGACATATATATATCTGTAAATTTTCTTTTTATACCTTCAAATCCAGATGCTTCAGTACTTGTATATGCATTTTTAGAAATTTGCATTGTAAGAGTGGAAGCACCACCACCACCATTACCAGCTAATTGACTAAGTGAAGCTTTTAGAAAACGAGCTGCATCAAAACCATTGTGTTGGAAGAATCTTGAATCTTCTGTAGCAATTATTGCATCAATTAATACTTGTGGTAATTGTTCATAATCAACTTTTTCTCTTTTTTCATTACCAAGTTTTGCTATTACCTGACCATCTGAAGAATATAAAATTGAGGATTCTTTTTTGAATAAATTTTCTGGGTTGAAATCAGGTGCAGTTTTAACTATGTATCCTGCGAATATAATACAAGCTAAAATTCCAATTATTATCAGTGAAAGTATAACAATTAAAATTATTTTAAATACTTTTCTTTTATGAGTTTTTGATTTTTTCTTTTTCTTTCCTTTTTTTCCAAAAAGTTTAGGTAATATAAATAATACTAAATCTATTACCGCTACAATAGCGAATGCTTCAAAGAAACCAATAGCTATAGTACCTATTATAAGAGTTAATAAACTTATAGCGATTGCAGTAATCATAAAGCTATGTTTTTTTACAAATTTTTTTAAATCTTTCATATATTAATTCTCCTTTAATAATATATCTATTATTTTAATATAATCTACACTTGGATTATATGTATCCTTTATTAAATATCCATTTTGTTCAAAATAATTTAATGGTATTGATTTTCTTTTGTTATTTTCTATAAAATCAAATAATTTTGTTGCTTCTAATAAAAATGTTTTATTTTGTTTTGTAAATCTAACTATAAGAAATGCAATCGCACCATGTCTATGGACATTTCTCAAATGTTGTATTTGATGTTCATGTATGTTAGCAAGTGGGAATATATTTTTTGTTGTTTCTTTAGCTTCAAAATCAATATATTTTCCTTTATAAATCCCATTATAATCAGTAGTAGATGGAATTTGAAATCTTGCATCTTCTATAACAGCATTTGTTCTACTTATGTAATTTACTTTATGTATAGTTATTGGAGTAGGTTTTTTATATACGACTGCAATATCATTGATTAAATAGTAGTGATTTGTATTGTTTAAATCTGCTTCCAAAGTCATTCCTCTGTTTGCATAATTAATGTTATTATTTTTTGTAACTTTGATTCCTGTTGGATAATGCATGATATCACCAACATAATTATACTATAAAATATGTTTTTTTAAAACCCTATATCTAATTTTTTCTACTTTTGTCGAATTGCAACATTTTTAATTGTAATTGATATATCATATGTTCGAGGTGTAATAAAATGCAACAATACCATATAGAAAATATATTTAATGAAATGATTGAGGATATTGGAGTTATTAAGTTTAAGTTAAATAAATATGGCGTTAAAACTATGAAGTCTAAATAGTAATTAATGTTATTTAAGTAAAAAGCATATTTTATTTTCTAGAATCATTTCAAAGTCGATTCGAATTTTTTGTGATGACTATTTAAAAATAACATGTGATTTATATAGTGGTAATGGTAAAGATTTTGTTTTAAGCTTGTTGCAAGAAGGTAAAATACATTAAAAAGGCTAAGTAAAAGCCTTTTTATTTTGATATTCTATATAAATTAAATGAAGGTCTATTAAATAATCTAAAACTTATAGTAGATGTACCAACACCACTTGAAACAAATAAATCTGAACTGTTTAAAGAATAATGTTCATCATGATATTTTTTTGCTTTTGTAGGATTTATTATCGAACCTATAATTGGCAATCTTATTTGCCCACCATGAGAATGTCCTGCAAGTATTAAATTGTATTTGTTATAGTCTATATCATCAACATAGTCAGGTTCATGGAGTAAAAGAATTTTATAATCAGAATTTATGTCTTTTATTTCATTATCAATAGAAGACATTTTATCGTTAATAGATATATCACTTTTTAAATTAGAATTAAGTCCCACAATTAGTATTGGAATATTGCTTTCATTATATATTAAGTCATAAGAATCAGATAGATTAGTAAAATTAGATTTACTAATTATTTCATCAAATTCATTAAAACTATAATCATGATTTCCTTTTATTGAATATTTTCCTAATTTTGCTTCGATTTTACTAAGACTATCTATTATTTCATTTATTTTATCTTCATTTAAGGAAGTATCTTTATCAATTAAATCACCTGTAAATACAACAATATCAGGTTTAGTTTCATTTATCTTTTTTACTAAATATTCTAAATCTTTTTTATTTGTGGTTCTTCCATAATGTATATCAGATACATGAGCAATTTTAATTCCATCAAAACTACTAGGTATAGTAGGAGAGTTTACTTTATATTCTTTAACAACAATACCTGTAGTCGCGATAAATCTACTATATAAAACAATACCAGATATTATTATACATATAGTAAAAAATATTTTTAGAAATTTGAATAATTTTTTATGGTCTTTTTTTTCAATTTCATCATTAACTATATCATTCATTATAATGCTCCTAACAAAAATAATAGTACTTGTAAAGACATCATTATTCCATTATGCATTAGGTGTAACCCTGTTGAAACTAAAACATTATCTGTTTTATATAATATATAAGCAAATACAAGACCATGTACAGAATATGGAATTAAATATAAAATGTCTATCCAACTATTTATATTCCCAATAACATGAAGTCCACCAAATATAATCCCAGATGTTAGAATGAAAGCGATAGGGGATGAAATTATATTTCTTAAAGACCTTCTAAAAACTAATTCTTCACAAATAGGAGCATAAATGATAGCTGAAAAAAGTATATATATTGGCGCCACCTTAAAAGTTTCTCTTATTGTCTCTTCATTACCTGCTATATTCCCACCATTAAGTGAAACAATAATAAGATTACTTACCATCATTATAAGTGTCGCGAAAAACCAATATTTTACATATTTAGAAAAATATTTTTTATGATTTTTTTTAATATCCATTATATCTTTTTTATATGATTTTCTATTTATTAGAATCAATAAAACAAGCATAATTACTGAATATAATATTAGAAAAATAGATTTTATAACTTGAGGACTATTTCCATTAATACCAATTAAACTAAGTACAAGAGTTTCAATACTATTAAGAATAAAGTATGTAGTTATAGTTAATACACCAATAAGTAAATTAATAAATACTTGTTTGTAATCTTCTTTATTTTTAGTAGAAAAGTAATATATTAAGGATATTAGAATTATTAATACTTGGTACTCTATATTCATTATGTTTGAACAATAACTATTTATATTAGGCATATTAAAAAAAGAAAAAATGAAATCCTTAACTAAAAAAAGTATTAAATATATAACAATAGTACTAAAAAGTAAAAATAAATTTTTATAAGTTTTTTCTACTTTAGATTTATCCATCCCAATCACCTTATTATAATTATAGCAAAAATCTAAAAAAATAGATAAAAAACTTTGGTTTTTTTGAATTTTATGGTATAATGTATCTAGTTTGGCAGAGAGTGGGATTTCCCACTCTTTATATTTGAGGAGGAGTTATGTTAGAAAAAATAAGAGAATCGATAGAACCTAAGATAAATGAACTTGGTTTTAAATTAGATGATATATTGTATGAAAAAGAAGGAAATACTTGGTTTTTAAGAGTAATAATTGATGGTCATGATTTAATAACAGTAGATGATTGTGTTACAGTATGTAATGGAATAAATCCGATATTAGATAATATTGATTTAATAGAAGAAAGTTATATTTTAGATGTATGTTCAAAAGAGAAAGGAATTGATTAAAATGGATGGTAAAGAATTTAAAAATGCAGTACAACTTTTAGTAAAAGAAAAAGGTATAAGTGAAGATGTTATATATGAGGCTATGCAACTTGCTTTAACATCAGCGTATAAAAAAAATTATCATTCTTTATCAAATGTTAGAATAAATATAGATAAAGAATCAGGAGAAATACATGTATATTCATTTAAAACAGTAGTACCAGATAATTATGAAGAATTAGAAGAATGGGATTTATTAGATGAAGAAACAGATGATGAGATGGAAGAAAAACAACCCTTCATTTTTGATGAAAGAATACATATACCTTTAGAAGAAGCAAAAAAAATAGTTCCAGGTATAGAAGTTGGAGAAACAATAGAAGAAGAAGTAACACCTAAAGATTTTGGTCGTGTTGCGGCATCTACTGCTAAACAAGTAGTTGTTCAAAAAATAAGAGAAGCAGAAAGAAACACAATAATAAATGAATTTCAAGATAAACAAGATGAACTTGCATCAGGTACAGTTGAAATGGAAGATTCTAAAAATTATTACATTGATTTAGGTAGAACACAAGGAATACTTCCTAAATCAGAGATAATTCCAGGTGAACAAATAAAAATGGGAAGTAACATAAAAGTATATATAACAAAAGTAAATAATAATTCAAAAGGACCTATTATACTTTTATCTAGAAGTCATTATGGATTTGTTAAAAGACTATTTGAACTAGAAATACCAGAAATAAATGAGGGAATTATACTTGTTTATAGTGTTGCTCGTGAGGCAGGAGTTAGAACAAAAGTAGCAGTTTATTCTGAAAATTCTAAAGTTGACCCAATTGGAGCTTGTATTGGTGAAAAAGGAATGAGAATCGCTAATATACTAAAAGAATTAAATGGAGAAAAAATAGATATAATCGAATACAATAAAGAAGCAGTAGAATTTATTAAAAATGCATTAAGTCCTGCAAAAGATGCACATGTATTTATAACAGATGAAAAAAAACAAGAAGCATTAGTTGTAGTAGATAAAGATAATTTCTCACTTGCAATAGGTAAAAAAGGATTAAATGTAAAACTTGCATCAAGACTTACTCATTTTAAAATAGATGTTAAAACTTATGAACAAGCAAAAGAAGAAGGCATCAATATAGTAGGTTAGGTGAGACTATGAAACAAAAAAAAATACCAATGAGAACATGTATTGTAACAAAAGAAAAGTTACCTAAAAAAGAATTAATTAGAGTAGTTAGGACACCTAACAATGAAGTTATAGTTGATGTAACAGGGAAAGCAAATGGTAGAGGTGCATATTTAAAGAAAGATTTAAGTGTGTACGAACTTGCTCGAAAATCAAAAGTAATAGATAGACATCTTGAAGTAGAAGTTAGTGATGATATATATGAACAATTAAAAAATATTAAGTAGGTGATTTTATGGATAAAAGAAAAGATTATATTTCATGGGATGAATATTTTATTTCACTTGCAATATTATCTAGTAAAAGAAGTAAAGACCCAAATACTCAAGTAGGTGCATGTATAGTAGATAAAAATAATAAAATTTTATCAATGGGCTATAATGGTGCTCCTATTGGTATGAATGATGATACAATGCCATGGTCAAGAGAAGGAAGTTTTTTAGAAACTAAATATGCATATGTATGTCATGCAGAATTAAATGCAATTTTAAACTCTAAAACAAATTTAGAAGGAAGTAGGCTATATGTTTATTTATTTCCATGTAATGAATGCGCTAAAGCGATTATTCAAGCTGGAATAAAAGAAGTTGTTTATGTATGTGATAAATATAAAGACACAGATTCAGTCATCGCTTCAAAGAGAATGTTTGATGAATGTGGTGTTAAATATAGACAATATGAAATAAAAGGAAAAGAAATAGTAATAACTGTATAGGAGGTGCTTATAATGATGACAGTAATGGAATATGCAGAAGATATGAATAAAAAAATAGAAGAAATATTAAATGCTTGTAAAAGTTTAAATATTAATGTTTCTAATGATTCCAATTTATTATCAGATGAAGATATAACTATATTAGATGGTTATTTTGCTTCAGATACTCAAGAAAATGATGAAAACTATGATGAGTATATTGATGAAGAAATAGATGAAATAGTAGAAGATATAAAAGATACAAAAAAAATAGATGTAGACAATTCTATTTCAAAACAAAAATTGAAAAAGAAAAATGATGCAAATAAAATTAAGAAAGATTTTGCCCAAAAGAAAAAAGAAATGTATAAAAACAAGAAAAAACTTATATCAAATGCACCAACAAATAATAGTAATGTTGTTTTGTATACTGAAAATATGTCCATAGGCGCTTTGGCTAATGAATTAGGTGTACCAGCTGCAGAAATAGTAAAAAAATTATTTTCACAAGGATTAATGGTTACTATAAATACGCCAATTAGTTATGAAAATGCAGAAATACTTGTACTTGATTATGATAAGGAATTAAAAAGAAAAGAAAGTGCAGATGTTACAAATTTTGAACAATTTGAAATAGTTGATTTAGAAAAAGATTTAGTTAAAAGACCACCTGTTGTAACAATAATGGGACATGTTGACCATGGAAAAACAACATTGTTAGATACTATTAGAAAGTCAGATGTTGCATCTACTGAAGCAGGTGGAATAACTCAAGCTATAAGTGCATATCAAGTAAAACATAATAATGAAATTATAACATTTATAGATACCCCAGGACATGCTGCTTTTACAGAAATGAGAGCAAGAGGTGCATCTATTACTGATATAGTAATAATAATAGTAGCTGCTGATGATGGTGTTATGCCACAAACAAGAGAAGTTGTTGACCATGCTAAAGCTGCTAATGTTCCAATAATAGTTGCTATAAATAAAATAGATAAACCAGGCGCAAATCCAGAAAAAATTATGACTGAGTTATCTGAGTTAGGTCTTACTCCAGAAGAATGGGGTGGAGAAACTTTATATAATAAAATTTCTGCAAAAGAAGGTATAGGAATAAATGAATTATTAGACAATATCCTTTTGATAGCAGAATTAAAGGACTATAAAGCAAATCCAAACAGATATGCTGTTGGAACAGTAATAGAGTCAAGACTTGATAAACATTTAGGACCAATTGTTACAGTATTAATACAAAATGGTACTTTAAGAATAGGTGATGCCATAGTTGTTGGAAATGCTTATGGAAAAATAAGAACACTTAAAAATTCAAATAATGAAGATATTACAAGTGCTTTACCAAGTCAACCTGTTGAGATAACAGGAATAAACGAAGTACCAATAGCTGGGGATAAGTTTATGGCATTTGAATCTGAAAAACAAGCAAGAACTATTGGTGAAGAAAGAAAAATGCAAGCTAAATTAAAAGAAAATACAAATAAAACTGCTCTTACATTGGATGCACTATTCTCTAAAATACAAGAGGGCGCTAAAGAAATAAATGTAATAATAAAAACAGATGTAAATGGTAGTAGTGAAGCTGTTAAAAATTCACTTGAAAAAATAGAAGTAGAGGGTGTTAAAGTAAATGTAATAAGAAGTAGTGTTGGTGCAATAACTGAGGGTGATATAGTACTTGCTAAAGCATCAGATGCAATAATTATTGGATTTAATGTTAGACCTAATAATTCTATAAAAGATTATGCAGAAGAACAAGGTGTCGAAATAAGACTTTATGATATTATATATAAAGTAGTAGAAGATATGGAATCTGCAATGAAAGGACTTCTTGACCCTGAATATGAAGAAAAGATTTTAGGAAGTGCTGAAATAAGGCAATTATTTAAGTTTTCTAAAGTTGGAACTATAGCTGGCTCTTATGTTGTTGATGGAATCATTAAAAGAGATTCAAAAGCTAGAGTAATAAGAGATGGAATTGTAATTTATGATGGAAATATTGGTTCAGTTCAAAGGGAAAAAGATTCAGTTAAAGAAGTTAAAAAAGGATTAGAATGTGGTATTACAATAGAAAACTTTAATGATATTAAAGTTGGAGATATAATTGAATCTTACGAAATGGTTGAAAAGGAAAGATAGAGTTTAACTCTATTTTTTTGTATTTTTTTGTATTTTATTGTTTTTAAGTTATTTATGTGATAAGATATTTGAACAAAAGGAGAAAAGTATGGAAAATTTTGATATTTCAATTTATAGACAACAATATTTAAAAATTTTTGATTTTCATGATTCTTTAGCTTTGGTACAAAATAAACAAGGTTTATGGGGATATATAGACAAGTATGGAAAAGAAGTAATTAGATGTCAGTATGAATATGCATATGATTTCCACGAAGGCTTAGCAAGAATAAAAAAATCACCAAAAAAATGGGGATTTATAAATACTAAAGGTGAAGAAGTAATCGAATTTAATTATAGATTTGCATGCGATTTTCATGAAGGTTTAGCAGGTGTAAAAAATAAGCGAGGATTATTTGGTTTTATAAACACAAAAGGTGAATTAGTAATTGATTTTGAGTATAAGGATATATCTGATTTTCACGAAGGTTTGGCAGCAGTACAAGATAGAACAGGTTTATGGGGATTCATAAATCAAAAGAATGAAAAGATAGTAAGTTGTAAGTATAAATATGTATTAGATTTTCATGATGGTTTTGCCTTAGTACAAAATGAGCAATTTTTATGGGGTGTTATAGATAGTAATGGTAATGAAGTTGTACCATGTAAATATAAACAAATATCTGATTTTCATGAAGGACTAGCTTTAGTAAATGATGAAAACAATAAATTTAATTTTATAGATAAATCTGGTAAGGAAATAATGCCATTTCTTGATTATAAGAGTGTTAGTGATTTTTCTAATGGTTTTGCTAGAGTAATGAACAAAGATGGACTATATGGTTATATAAATACTAAGGGTGAAGAAGTAATTAAATGTAAGTATATATATGCAAGTAATTTTTCTAATGGGTTCGCACTAGTAGAAAATAAAAATAAAACATATCAAACTATTGATAAATTTGGAAATGTAAAATTAGATTTAAGCAAATATGATTATGTATCAGATTTTAATAATGGTTTTGCAAAGGTAAGAAATAAATATGGTATGGGACTTATAAATGAAGAAGGAAAAGAAATAATTAAATGTAAATATAAGGATATATCATATTTAAGTGAAGGATTTGCAGTAGCTTTGACTAAAGATGATAGATTTATATATGTAGATGAATTTGATAATGAACTTTTATATAAAACATATTGTTTGGATATAAACGATAATGGAAAAAAAATAATAATTGTTTCAGATGACAAAAATGTTTTATATAAAGAAGCAATAGAATATCTAACTATGCTTAGTAATATAGACAAAACTAAAAATTTAAAAAAATAAAAATATATTATTTAAGTATTATGGTATAATATAACTGAGGTGGCCTTTATGAGCGTAAAAATTGATAGAATTAATAGTAATTTAGTAAAAGAAATAAGCTATATTTTACAAACGGAAGTAAAAGACCAAGATATAAAATTTGTAACGATAACAGATTGTAGAGTAACAAATGATTTAAGTTTTGCTAAAGTATATTTTACAGTATTAAAAGAAGATAGAAAAAAAGAAACTTTGCAAGCACTAAAAAATGCAAGCGGATTTATAAGACATGAACTTATGGATAGAGTAGATATTAGACATATTCCAGAACTTACATTTGTTTATGATGAATCTATAGAATATGGTAAAAAAATAGAAAATATAATAGAATCTATACATGATGAAAATTAATTGACATAAATTTATGTATATGTTATATTTTAATTAGTGTTTTATATAACGAAGAAAAGTTAGAAGTAGTTATTTAATTGGAAAAAAAGAAAATTAGTGGTAGATGCAAACTAATCAATATTAAATAATGAAATACATACTTTGAGTTATAACGAAAACTCGCGTTAAGAGTAAAAGTGCATAGAATTTCTATGAATTAAGGTGGTACCGCGGTTAATTCGTCCTTAATTTATAGGAATTTTTTTTGGAGGAATTATGGTAAAGAAAATAGTATTTGATTTAGATAACACATTAATTATGTGGAAAAATGAATATATAAGTGCTCTAGAAGAAACAATGGCTGAATTTAATTTGAATAATGATTTATTAGAAATGAATGACATTATAGAAAAACTTGAAATAAACCATGAAATATTATCAAAAGAAATATTATTGGAAGATATAAATAAAAAGTTTAACTTAAATTTAGATATGGATTTTGTTGATACATTATTTAAAAAACAATCATTGTTTGGACCTATAAATGATGAAGTAATAGATACTTTAAAGTATTTAAAAAACAAGTATGAATTAGTAGTTTTAACAAACTATTTTAAAGAAGTGCAGGTAGGTAGATTAAAACATGCAAAAATATATGAATATTTTAATAATGTATATTGTGGGGATGAAGTAAAAGTAAAACCTAATAAAGAAGCTTTTTTAACATCAATTTATCCAAGTAAAGTAGAGGAATGTATAGTAATAGGAGATAGATTAGATATGGATATTATTCCAGCTGTAAAAATAGGTTTAAAGGCAATTGTAATAGATTATAAAAATGAGTTACCTAATAGTGATAAATATGTTAAAATAAAAAATATAAGTGATTTAAAGAAAATTTTATAGGAGGAAAAAATGGAATTAAATAAATATATTGACCATACAAATTTAAAAATGGATGCAACTTTAAAAGATATACAAAAATTATGTGATGAGGCTATAAAATATAAATTTGCAACCGTATGTGTAAATCCTTGCTATGTAGAATATGCAAGCTCATTGTTAAAAGATAGCAACATAGAAGTATGTGCAGTAGTAGGTTTCCCACTTGGAATGAATAAGACAATTACAAAAGAATATGAGGCTATAGCTGCAATAGAAGATGGTGCTTCTGAAATAGATATGGTTATAAATGTAGGAGCCGTTAAAGATAATGATTATGATTATGTAAAACAAGAAATAGAAAGTGTAAGAGATGCTATAGATGGACATACATTAAAAGTAATAATTGAAACATCTTTACTAACAGATGATGAAATAATAAAATTAACTAAAATATGTAATGAAACATTTGTAAATTTTATAAAAACTTCAACAGGTTTTGGAAAAAGAGGAGCAAGTGTACACGATATAGAATTAATTAATGAAAATAAAAGTGAAATTTTAGAAATAAAGGCAAGTGGAGGAATAAAGACAGAAGAAGATGCATTAAAATTAATTAATGCAGGTGCAAGTAGAATAGGCACAAGTTCTGGTGTTGAAATAATGAAGGGTACAAAGGGATAATTGATAAGACTCGACAATTAATTGTATATATGGATTTATGTAATATTATAATATTTTATAAGTAAAGTAAATTGTCAAAATGAGTTTTTATATATTAAAATATTGAAAAGGAGATGAAAAATGTTAGAAAAGGACTTTAAAGAAACCTTTATAAATATAAAAAAAGAAATTATAAATACTCAAACACAGATATTAAGTGATGCAAATATTAGATTAATTAATTTATATTTTAAATTAGGTAAAATTATAAATGATAATTCTAAATGGGGAGATAAATTTATTGATACATTAGAAGTGGAACTAAAAGTTGATTTTCCAACTATAAAAGGTTTTTCGGCTAGAAATTTAAGAAGAATGAAAAAATTTTATCTTGAATATAAAGATGAAGAAATTTTGCCACCGGCAGTGGCAAAATTACCAAATAAGTTGCTTTCAAATGTCTATGTTTTAAGTTTTATAGATTTACGAAATTGCTATTAATATCTATTCAATAGAAAATTAAGAAGGAAAATAATTAGAAATGATAATTATAAATAATAAAAATATAGAGGAAGTGAAAATTAATGACATTATTTGAAGAATTAAAATGGAGAGGATTAATTAAAGATATTGCAGGGGAAGATATAGATAAAAAATTAAATGATGAAAAAATAACATTTTATTGGGGTACTGATCCTACTGCAGATAGTTTGCATATTGGACATTATTCATCATTAGTAACAGCTAAAAGACTTGCTCTTGCAGGACATCATCCTATTTTATTAGTAGGTGGTGCAACAGGATTAATTGGTGACCCTAGACCTACAGCAGAAAGAGAAATAATATCTTTTGAAGATGTGCAAAAGAATTTAGAAGGCATAAAAAAACAAGTAGAAAAAATATTAGATGGAAAAGCAGAAGTAGTAAACAACTATGATTGGATAAAACAATTTGATTTTATTACTTTTCTAAGGGATGTTGGAAAGTTTATAAATGTTAATTATATGTTAGATAAAGATATAATAAATAGAAGATTAGAAACAGGAATAACATTTGCAGAATTTAGTTATACATTAATTCAAGGTTATGATTTTCTTCATTTATTTGAAGAAAAAAATTGTATTTTACAAGCAGCTGGTTCTGATCAATGGGGTAATATAACAACAGGTCTTGATTTAATAAAGAAAAAGACAGGGAAAGATGCATATGCCTTTACAATGCCACTTGTATTAGATGCAAATGGAAATAAATTTGGGAAATCTGAAGGTAATGCATTATGGTTAGATAAGAATAAGACATCAAGTTATGAATTGTATCAATATCTAATAAATAGTGATGATAAAATGGTGGAAAGTTATTTAAAAATATTTACTTTCCTAACTCCTGATGAAATAATAGAAATAATGAAAAAACATAATGAAGCACCACATTTAAGACTTGCTCAAAAAACTCTTGCTTATGAAATTATAAAAGATTTACATGGGGAAGATGAGGCTAATAAAGCAATAAAAATAAGTAATTGTTTATTTGATGGGAATATTAAAGATTTAAATTCAAATGAAATAATTGATTGTTTTAAAGATGTTCCTAGTTTTGAAATAGAAAAAGAATATAGTTTAATTGACTTATTAGTAGAAAAAAATATATGTTCAAGTAAAAGAGAAACAAGGGAATTTTTAAATGCAGGTTCTATATTAATTAATGGTGATAAAGTAACAGATGAGAATATGATTATCAATAAAAGTACTGCTATTGATGGAAAATTAATTGTTATAAGAAGAGGTAAAAAGAAATACTATTTATGTAAATTTTAGGAGGATTTATGTACGAAGAAAAGAAATTTGAGATTGCACAAAAGCTTATAGAATTAGAAGAAATTAGTAGTAATATTACACTTACAGAACAGGAAGATATACAGAATATACTTAATAGAGGTAAGTTAATTATTAGTGGGAGATATGATTCTATGGATTATATGGTTCAAGA
Organism: uncultured Bacilli bacterium; assembly: GCA_947629815.1. Classification (GTDB taxonomy): domain Bacteria; phylum Bacillota_I; class Bacilli_A; order RF39; family UBA660; genus UMGS872. Next base: position 10,067 of record CANRFG010000012.1, on the reverse strand, counting down.
AGAACAAATTGAGCAGTGTTTAAATTCTCTAAATTATATGTTAAAAAAATTTAATGGAAGGACAAAATAAAACTTCACAAAATGTGAAGTTTTTATTATCTATTATAGAATTCAACTATTAATGATTCGTTAATATCAACATTAAGTTCGCTTCTTTCTGGATATCTTACATAAGTTCCAGCCATTTTAGCTTCATCATAAGTTACATATTCAACACGATTATTTAAAGCTTCTAATGAACTTTTAACGATTGCTAAATTTTTATCGCTTTCTTTAATAGCTATTACATCACCAGGTACACATCTATATGAAGGTATATTTACTTTTTTACCATTTACAGTAATATGTCCATGATTAACAAGTTGACGAGCACCTTTTCTTGTAGTAGCAAAACCAATTCTATAAACTAAATTATCTACACGACTTTCAAGTAATCTTAAGAAGTTTTCACCATGAACACCTTTAAGTTTACCAGCTTCTTCAAATGTTTTTCTGAATTGCTTTTCATTTAAACCATACATAAATCTAACTTTTTGTTTTTCTTGTAATTGAACACCATAGTTAGATAATTTTTTAGCTCTTTTTTGTCCATGAAGACCTGGAGCATAAGGTTTTTTAGCTAATTCTTTTCCATTTTCTAGTGTAGAAAAACCTAAACGACGAGATTTTCTATAGCTTGGTCCTGTGTATTTTGACATATAAATTCTCCTTTCCTTAAAATTACATTAAATCTTAAGGCTTAATTCTAAATTAAAGGGTGTTTATACTAATATCTTCACTTTGCAGCAAAAGCTACATGATAAACCCTATAGGTAATAAACACATTAAAATTTAAATTAAGCGCTGCTAGATGCAATGCATTTATAATTATATTATGTTTTATGATTTAAGTCAACAATTTATACTAAAATAAAATAAAAAAGCACATATGTACTTTATGATATTTGTAATATTTTTACATCATATTGTCCATTTGGGCTTATTACGCTTACGACATCTCCAACTTTTTTACCCATTATAGCTTTAGCAATTGGTGATTCATTAGATATTTTATTAGTAAATGGATCAGCCTCTTTACTACCTACAATTGAATAAACTTCAGTTTCTTTGTCATCAACATATTCTACTTTAACATTAGTACCAATTGATACTTTATCGGTTTTTACATCTTTAATTATTACAGCATTTTCTACCATATGCTCTAATTCTGCTATTTTAGATTCTACTAAAGCTTGTTCATTTCTTGCAGCATCATATTCTGCATTTTCACTTAAGTCTCCTTGAGCTCTAGCATCTTTTAACGCAGCTATTACTTCTGGTCTTTTCTCTAATTTTAAGAAATCAAGTTCTTTTTTAATTTCGTTTAATCCTTCTTCAGTAAGATAAATTTCTTTTGAGTCCATATTTCCACCTCGTATTTCCTAGACCGACAAAATAATACTATAAAATATTATTTTTGTCAAGGTTAATTTTTGACTTTCATTATGTCATTTTTATTTAATTTTTTTTGTATTTTTATTTTAACTATTTGCTTAGGGTGATTTACTATTTCTATTATATTATTATTTTCATCAAATATTTCGTTAATAGTAAATGTTGTAAGTTCTGTATTTGGTCCAAATAGTTCTACTGTATCACCTTTTTTAAAGTAATTTCTTTGTTCGATAGTAGCTATAGAAGTTTTTTCATTATAATCTAAAACAATACCTAAAAAATCTTGATTTGAAACCTCACATCTTCCATTATAGTAACTGCAAGTATTATCAAATATATTGTTGTAAAATTGTGGCACAGAATCTCTATTAGCGCATTCTCTTAATATTTTTTCATATTGTATGTTGTATTTATAATTTTCTTTATCATTATAATATTCATCTATTGCTTTTCTATATATACTTACAACTGTTGCAATATAATAAATAGACCTCATTCTTCCTTCTATTTTAAATGAACTAACTCCTAAATCGATTAATTCAGGAATATATTTTAGCATTGATAGGTCTTTAGCGCAGAAAGTAAAATCTTTATTTCCTTTTAATTCATTATGTGAATTATCAAGTAATTTAAAATCCCATCTGCATATTTGACTACAGCCACCTCTATTTGAATCTCTATCTGTTAAATAGTTTGAAAGAACACATCTTCCACTATATGATGCACACATTGCGCCATGTATAAATGTTTCTATTTCTATATCTACATTATCTTTTATAGCTTTTATGTCATCTTTTGAACATTCTCTAGCAAGTACTATTCTTGAAACTCCTTCTTTTTTAAAAAATTCTATGGCTTCATAATTTATAGTAGATTGTTGAGTTGATAAATGTATTTGTAATTTTGTGTTTTCTGAGGCAAGTTTTATTATAGCAGGGTCGCTTACTATAATTGCATCTACATTAGCTTCTTCTAATTGTTTTAAATATTTTAATAAAAGTTTTATTTCTTTATTATGCATAACTATATTTACAGTAACATAAACTTTTTTATTTAATGAGTGTGCATATGATACACCTTCTTTTATTTCTTCAATTGTAAAGTTTGTTGCATTTGCTCGAAGACTGAATAAATTCCAACCTATATATACAGCATCTGCTCCATATAAAAGTGCGATTTTTAGTCTTTCTAAATCTCCAGCTGGAGCAAGTAATTCTACTTTATTCATTATTTCACCTTATAAATCGTTTCTTTATGAAGAAATAGTGTATCTGCATTAAACATATTATTTATCATATTATAATATTCCTCTTTATTTTCTTTTGTTACTGTTTTAAACATTTTTAGAACTTTATTAAAATCTTTTTCATTTATCATAAAACTATTTAGTAGTATGTATTCTACATCTATATCTAATACATCTTTTATTCCATTTAATATTTTATTTGTATATACCACTGTACCATTTTCATCGTCTATAATAGGGTAAGTTTTATTTTCTTTTTCAATATAATTTATTTTAGAATCATCATCTATATTAAATTCATTTAAATAGTTTTTAACAGCATGTCTTCTTGAGTTCATCATAGGTACATATCCAAAAAGTTGTACAATTAGTTTTGCTTTTGTATTTTTTGTTATTTCTTTTATTTCATTAATTGTTATTTCATTTGATAAACATGTGTATTTTACCCCTTTACTTAACCAATAATTTATTGTCATATAGTTAGTTGTTAAATGTTCTTGATTCCATATTAAATCATAGTTTAATTTTAGTTTTTCTTTTAAATTTACTATTGATATATCATAATAAAATACACCTTTTATTTTAATATTATTTAGTTTAAGTAATATTTCTTTTAATTTATCTATTTCATTATTAAATATATTTTTATTTATAGATACGAATATTTCTTTATTTGTTTTTTCACTTATTTCTTTTAATTCTTCTATATCCATATAAAAGGGCATGTTGACACTATAGTTTTTTAAACCTAAAACTATTGCATCACAATCTAAATCTATCATTTTTTTGTTATTAGGAATTACTATAGTTTTATACATTGTTTCACCTCTTTTAGTAATTATATTCTAAATAAAGTGTTTAATCAAGAAAAAAGTAAAGGTTTTTTCCTTTACTGTATTATCTCATATTTTATTGAATATATGTTAGTTAAATCTCCTTCAATGTTGGATGAGAGTTTTAATGTCTGATTTGGGTTTATTGAGTCGCCTATATAATTATTAAATTCAAATAATTGTTTTGAACTATTATCATATGCAGTTACTTTTATATATTTGATATCTATGCTAACAGAGTTATTATTTGTAACATTTACATTAAAAAATGACATATTATTATTTGTTTTTAATACAACATTATCAAATATTATTCCATTTACTTCTTGTCTTTTTATAACATTATCATTTGAATTTTGTGTTATAACATTTGATGTATCTATATTATTATCTTTTGTTTGTTCTTCATTATTACCACAACCTGTTAAAACAAGTAACACTGTAATAGATATTAAAAAAATTTTTTTCATTACTAAAATCCCTTCTATTCAAATATCATAATCTATACTATTTACAATATACTATATTTCAGTGAAAAAAGCAAACAAAATTTTATTAATTGTATTATGGTTACTAAGTAGCACTCTAATAATATAATCATTTAGTAGCACTCCAAAATATAATCATTTAGTAGCACTCACACTTGACGAGTGCTAATTTTTGTGATACAATCTATTTGTGGTATGAAAAATACCATATAAATTAATTATAAAAAAGGAGGGGTATTATGAATAATCAAAATCCTTATCAAGAAAATTTAGAGAATGTACTTGAAAAATATGGTAGAGATATAGTAGAACTTGTAAAAGATGGAAAAGTAGACCCTGTAATAGGTAGGGACGAAGAAGTTAGAAGTATTACTAGAATACTATCTAGAAAAACTAAAAATAACCCTGTTTTGATAGGAGAACCAGGTGTTGGTAAGACTGCAATAGTAGAGGGTTTAGCAGCAAGAATTGTAAGAGGAGATGTCCCTAATAGTTTAAAAGACAAACATATATGGGAACTTGATTTAGGAGCTTTAATTGCAGGCGCTAAATATAGAGGCGAATTTGAGGAAAGATTAAAAGCTGTACTAAATGAAATAAAAAAATCAGAAGGAGATATAATACTTTTCATAGATGAAATTCACATGATAGTAGGAGCAGGAGCTTTAGAAGGTGCAATGGACGCAGGAAACATGTTAAAACCACTTCTTGCTCGTGGTGAAATACACTTAATTGGTGCAACTACATTAAATGAATATAGAAAATACATAGAAAAAGATGGAGCCTTAGAAAGAAGATTTCAAAAAGTAATAGTAAGTGAGCCAACTGTAGAAGATACAATAACAATACTTAGAGGTTTGAAACAAAGATTTGAGGTTTACCATGGCGTTAATATAAAAGATAATGCACTAATTGCTGCCGCTAATTTATCAAATAGATATATAACAGATAGATTTTTACCAGATAAAGCAATAGATTTAGTAGATGAGGCATGCGCTACTATAAAAGTTCAAATGGATTCTGTTCCTGTTGATTTAGATACATTAACTAGAAAAATAATGAGATTAGAAATAGAAAGAGAAGCAATAAAAAAAGATAATGACGAGATTTCTAAAAAAAGATTACTTGAAATAAAAGATAAAATTGCTGTTCTTAAGAAAGAGGAAGAATCTTTAAGAAGCAAATGGGAAGAAGAAAAATATATAAATGATAAGATAGCTAAAAAGAAAGAAGAATTAGAACAAGCAAAATTTAAATTAGAACAAGCAGAAAACAATTATGATTTAGAAAATGCTGCAAAATTAAGACATGGTATTATACCTAAATTAGAAACAGAACTTGAAGATTTAAGAAAAAAAGATGAATCTCAAATACTTAGTGATACAGTAGAAGAAGATGATATAGCAGGAATTATATCAAAATGGACAAAAATACCTATAAAAAAATTAGTAAGTGGAGAAAAAGAAAAATTAATGTCATTAGAAGAAAATATGAAAAAAAGAGTAAAAGGTCAAGATGAGGCTATAAAATTAGTAAGCGATGCAATTATAAGAAGTAGAGCAGGTATAAATGACCCAAATAGACCAATTGGTTCTTTCATATTTTTAGGCCCAACAGGTGTAGGTAAAACAGAAGTTGCAAGAACTCTTGCATATGAGTTATTTGATGATGAAAAGCATATGGTAAGAATAGATATGAGTGAATATATGGAAAGTCATTCTGTTTCAAGATTGGTTGGAGCGCCTCCAGGATATGTAGGATATGATGAAGGTGGACAATTAACTGAAGCTGTAAGAAGAAATCCTTATTCAATAGTTTTATTTGATGAAATAGAAAAAGCTCATAAAGATGTATTTAATATATTACTTCAAATATTAGATGATGGTAGAATTACTGATTCTCAAGGTAGAACAGTTGATTTTAAAAACACTATTATTATAATGACTTCTAATTTAGGAAGTGAGCATATATTAGAGGGTGAGTTAAACTCTAAAGAACAAGTTATAGATGAATTAAGACATACATTTAAACCAGAATTTATAAATAGAATAGATGAAATAGTTGTATTTAATTCTTTAAGTGAAAATACAATAAATGATATATTAGATAAACTTATAGTTGATTTACAAAATAGATTATCAAATATTAATTTAAAACTTAATTTTACTGATAGTGTAAAAAAATATATAATAGAGTCATCATATAATGTTAAATTTGGAGCGCGTCCACTTAAAAGATTTTTAAGTAAAAATGTTGAAACTTTAATTGCGACATCTATTATAGAAAATAAGATTAAACCTAATAGTGAAATAACATTTGATTTAGAAAATGATAAAATAGTCATAAAGTAAACGGATTTAATATCCGTTTTATTATTGTAAAAGCAATAAAAATAATTGATTTAAAAACAATAAAATGTTATACTTTAAATAGGATAGGAGAAGTATATATGAGAACTAACGGATTTACATTAGTTGAACTTATGGGTGTAATCGCTATTTTAGCTATACTGTCAGTAGTTACAGTAGTTGGATTTGATAAAATGGTTTTAAATAGTAAACAAGAACTTTATGATAGTCAAGTTACTATGATTGAATTAAGCGCTAAAGAATGGTTAACTGAAAATCCATCATTTAAACCAACTGATGATGAGCCTTTACTTATTACTTTAGATACTTTAGTAAAAAGTGGTTATATAAAGGGTAATATAAAAAACCCAAAAACAAATAAAGATTTTGATTTAAGTACACAAATAAAAATAACAAAGAATGGCAATACATATAACTATGAATTAATAGACTAAACACCAAAACTTGCGACATGAATAATATGTTGTAAGAGGTGTTTTATTATGAATATAAAAGTAGATTCTAGAAAAGTAAAGAAAGGTGATACTTTTATAGCTATAAAATATAATAATGATGGTCATAATTATATAGAAGATGCAATTAAAAATGGAGCAGAAAAAATAGTATGTGAAAAAGGTCTTTATAGTGTTGAAACATTAGTTGTAAAAGATACTCATGAATATTTAGTTAATTATTTAAAAGAAAAATATTATGATGAAATAAAGGATTTAAAACTTATAGGTATAACAGGAACAAATGGAAAAACAACGACATGTTATTTAATTTGGCAAATGTTAAATAAACTTGGAATTAAAAGTGCATATATAGGAACGATAGGTTTTTATATTGAAGAAAAAGTAAAGGACTTAAATAATACAACGCCAGACATATTAGATATGTATGAAATGTTACTTGAATGTAGGAAAAATAATTGTGAGTATGTTGTATTAGAAGCAAGTAGTCATGCATTATGTCAAAATAGATTAAAAGGTTTACAATTTGATTACGCTGTTTTTACAAATTTGACTCAAGACCATTTGGATTATCATAATACTATGGAAAATTATGCGAAATGTAAACAAATATTATTTAACATGATTAAAAAAGAAGGAAAAGCTATTGTTAATATTGATAGTGAATATAAAGATTATTTTATTATAGATTCAAATGACACTATTACATATGGATTAAATGATAGTGATTATAAAATATCAAATATAACAATAAATAAAGAAAACACTATATTTAATGTAAATGATAATAAATATGAAACAAAATTAGTAGGAAAATATAATGTATATAATGTTACAATATGTATAATTTTTATGGAATTGTTATCATTAGATAATATAATTTGTGAATTAGAAGCCCCAAAAGGTAGAATGGAAAAAATAAAATATAATGATAATATGATAGTGATTGATTATGCACATACACCTGATGCTGTTGAAAATGTTTTAAATACTATTAAAGAATTAAATTATGAAAATATTTATACAATAATAGGTTGTGGGGGTAATAGAGATAAGAATAAAAGAAAAATAATGGGAAAAATATCGACACAACTGTCAAATTATGTAATATTTACAAGTGACAATCCTAGAGATGAAAATCCAATGGATATAATACAAAATATGGTGGAAAATGTTGATACAAATAATTATGAAATAATCGAAAATAGAGAAACTGCTATAATAAGGGGTATACAACTTATGAAAAAAAGTGATATACTATTGGTACTAGGTAAGGGTCATGAAGAGTACCAAATAATTGGTAATAAAAAATATGACTTTTCTGATGAAAAAATAATATATAAATATATTTAGGAGATGGAACATGTTAATTTTAGCAAAATCTGCTTTAGCGCTTATGGTATCGTTTATAATAACGGTTGTATTTGGAATAATTTTACTTCCACTTTTAAAAAAATTAAAGGCAAGACAAACTGTAAGTATATTTTTATCGAATATACATAAGAAAAAACAAGGTGTGCCTACTATGGGAGGATTAATATTTATTATTCCAACTATAATTTCTACAATAATACTTTTATTATTAAATAAAATAGAATTTTCGAGTAATTTATTTTTAATATTGTTTATATTTTTATCTTATGCATTACTTGGATTTATCGATGATATGATAAAAATAAAAAGACAAAATAATATAGGACTTACTGAAATACAAAAATTAATTGGTCAAATAATAATCGCTATATTGTTTTTTATAATATTTATAAATACAGGACATGATACTATTTTAGAAATACATACATTAGGTATAAAAATAAATATGGGTTGGTTTTATGGTTTATTTATATTATTCATGCTTGTTGCAAGTAGTAATGCAGTAAATATAACGGATGGTTTAGATGGTTTAGCTGGAAGTTTATCTGCAATTGCTTTTTTGGCTTTTGGAATTATAAGTTTTGGAACAACTTGGATAACAGGTAGTGAAGATATAGGTATATTTTGTTTTATATTAGTTGGTTCATTACTTGGATTTTTGATATATAATACATATCCTGCAAAAGTAATAATGGGTGATACAGGTTCACTTGCTCTTGGCGCTACACTTGCAGTAATTGCTATTCTTACAAGCCATGAAATAACCTTGATTGTTGTTGCAGGTGTGTTTGTTATAGAAACATTAACTTGTATAATTCAAATGATTGCAGGTAGATATTTTGGTAAGAAAGTGTTTTTGATGGCACCACTTCATCATCATTTTGAAAAATTAGGTTGGCATGAGGTAAATATAGTAAAATTATTTTTAGTGTTTGGTATATTTTTTAGTGTTGCAGGGGTAGTATTTAGTGTTTGGATTTAACTTGATGAATTTCATCAAGTTTTTTTTATAGAAAGGTTGAAAAAAAAGTAAAATATGGTATACTACACAAAAGGTGGTTTAAATGGATTTTGATAATAAAGAATATACATTACTTACTGATGAGCAGACTATTGAAGACCCAATAGATTTAATAGAAAAATATGGCCTTAAGTGTGCAATAACAGATTTTGCTATATCATTGGGAGGATATGTTTCTGATGATTATAAGGTAGATTATGATAATTCTTTAAAAGGTCGTACAGGGTGGTATTATTTATCATCCTCTAATGGTGATGGGGATGTTCATGTTATTAGTCAAGTTGGTGATTGTCGTTGGGATTATGCTGGTATTAGGTCAGGTGGAGTTCGACCAACTTTAATGCTGTCTGAGAGTATTCCAGATGTAAGTGGTAGATTTCTTGAAATAGAGTATGGGGAATATCCACAATATGTTGTTAGTGTAGATATTGAAGAAGAATTAGAAGAAATGTTTAAATCTAATGAGATAAAAAAGACAGGAAAAACATATACAACAGACTCTAGAAGACGGGATGAATATGACAAACCATTTGAAAAATTTGAATATGAAGAATATGAATATAATGGAAGAAAATATGTGAGGGCATATTATAGAAATACCAAAACCCATACACTTTCAAATGGTAAAAAATATAATGAGGGAGATAATGTTTGGATAGAAGTTTCTCCTCTTAGATGGTATGTTGATAATGATTCAAAAATTATGTTGAGTAAAAATTTGATTGCATCTGGTGTAAGATTTTGTTATAGCCATAAATATGATGGAAATTTTAAAAATACAGAAATGTATATGTTTTTGAATACTTATTTTTCAAAAGATATAATTCCATCTGTAGTTCAAGAGGTAACT
>CANRFG010000011.1 GCA_947629815.1 uncultured Bacilli bacterium | reverse complement strand
TGAAAATTTGACAAAAAAATAACCATTTTATAATGGCTTGTAAGATTTTTGATATTTAAAAGTGTTTAAGTTCCGAATATTGGTTATTAAATCATTAAAATTCTATTGACGAACAAATGTATGAAATGTTAAAATTATACTAGAGGTGATATAGTGGAATACATAATAATTGGATTAAATGTGATAATATTAATATTAGTAGTAATAAGTGTAATGAAAAATATAAATGAATCTAATATAACAGAAAGATTAGGTAAATTAGAAACATCTACTATAAAAGAAATAGGCGATTTTAAAAATAATGTAAATGAAAATCTAAATAAACACTTTACTGAACAAAACGAAAAAATTGAGCAAAAACTTAGAATGATAAATGATAAAGTAAATGAAAGAATAGACGAAAACTTTGAAAAAACAAATAAAACATTTACAAATGTATTAGAACGCTTATCAAAAATAGATGAGGCACAGAAAAAAATAGACGTATTAGGTCAAGACATAATTTCTCTTCAAGAAGTATTAACAGATAAAAAAACAAGAGGAATATTTGGAGAAGTTAATTTAAAACATATTTTATCGAATGTATTTGGTGAAAATAATGATAAAATATATAAACTTCAATATACATTTGATAATGGAAATGTGGCAGATAGCGTTTTATTCGCACCAGAACCTTTAGGTTTAATTGCGATAGATTCAAAATTTCCTTTAGAAAATTATCAAAATATGGTAAATAAGGATATATCAAAAGAACAAAGAAGTACATATGAAAAATTATTTAAACAAGATATGAAAAAACATATCGATGCAATAAGTAGTAAATATATAATTCCAGGAGTAACATCTGACCAAGCAATACTTTTCTTACCAGCTGAAGCAATATTTGCAGAAGTTAATGCATATCATCAAGATATAATAGAATATGCTTATAAAAAAAGAGTTTGGATTACTTCTCCAACAACACTTATTAGTACACTTACAACAATACAAATAATAATTAAAAACATAGAAAGAGATAAATATACAAAAGTAATACATAACGAATTAAAACTATTAGATGAAGAATTTATTCGTTATAAGGATAGATGGGATAAACTATATAGAAGTATAGAAACAGTATCAAAAGATGTTAAGGACATACATGTTACTACAGATAAAATAACAAAAAGATTTAACTCAATAAATCAAGTTGAAATGGATGAAATAGGATATGAAGATAATAAATAATCATAGACTATTTATTATTAAAAAACTAATAAAAAATTAGTGTATAGTAGTGTAAATATAGTAGTAAAATACTATATTTTTAATTTTATTTAATCTATAATTATAGTAGAGGTGGATTGTTATGGAAGAACAAATACTTGAATTATTAAAAACAGAAGGGCAAGCATTATCAGTTCATGAAATAAATGATAAGTTAGGATTCACAACTGTAGATGAATTAAAAGAATTATTAAAAGCATTAAATGCTTTAGAAGATAGTCTTAAAGTATATAGGACTAAAAAAGATAAATATATGTTATTTACTAATAGTCATTTAAAAGTAGGTAGAATGATAGTAAATAAAAAAGGATTTGGATTTGTAGACATCGAAGGAGATGAAGATGTTTTTGTCGCACCTTCAAACTTAAATGGCGCAATACATAATGATACAGTAATTGTAGAAATAACAAGTAAAAATGGGATGCAATTAGAAGGTAGAATTTTAAAAATCGTTGAAAGAAAGTTAAAACAAATGGTTGGAGAGTTCTATTATAATAAAGGTAAAGGTTATATAGATTTAGATGATGAAAAAGTAAAACTTAAAATAGAAATAGATAAAAATAAAACAATGGGTGCTATGAATGGACACAAAGTTTTAGTTAAAGTAACAAATAAAATTAAGGATTATGTGTATAAAGGCGAAGTAATAAAAATATTAGGACATAAAAATGACCCAGGAGTTGATATATTATCCATAGTTGCTAAATATGGAATAAATGATACTTTTCCAGATGAAGTAATGGAAGAAACAAGTAATATACCTTTAACAATAGAAAACGAAGATAAAGGCTCTAGAAGAGATTTAACAAATGAAATGATATTTACTATAGATGGCGATGACACTAAAGATATCGATGATGCAATAAGTTTAAAAAAACTTGATAATGGTAATTATGAATTAGGAGTTCATATTGCTGATGTAAGTTATTATGTAAAAGAAGATAGTCCACTTGATAAAGAAGCATATGATAGAGGAACAAGTGTATATTTAGCAGATAGAGTAATACCTATGCTTCCACATAAATTATCTAATGGTATTTGTTCACTTAACGAAGGTGAAGATAGATTTGCAATGTCCTGTGTTATGGAAATAGATGACAAAGGTAAAGTTGTTAACTATGATATATTTGAAAGTATAATTCGTTCAAGAAAGAAAATGACATATAACAATGTAAACAAAATACTTGAAGAAAATATAATACCTGAGGGGTATGAACCATTTGCTCAAACATTAAGAGAAATGAATGATTTAGCCCATATACTTCGTAAAATGAAAGAAAACAGAGGTTATATTGATTTTGGAATAGATGAAGCTAAAATAATTGTTGATGAAAATGGTAAGGCAATTGATATAGTTAAAAGAAATAGAGGGGAGGGTGAAAATTTAATAGAAGATTTTATGATTGCAGCAAATGAAACAGTTGCGACTCATATATATTATATGGAACTACCTTTTGTATATCGTATTCATGGTAAACCTAGTCAAGAAAAGATAGATAGATTTATTAAATATATAAGCATTTTAGGATATAAAATTAATGGGAAAATTAATGATGTTAAACCTACTACTATAAAATATATATTGGAACAATTAAAAGATAAAGAAGAATATCATATACTTTCATCTATGATGTTAAGAAGTATGCAAAAAGCTGTATATGATAAAAATAATATAGGTCACTTTGGACTTGGTAGTTTATGTTATACACATTTTACTTCTCCAATAAGAAGATATCCAGATTTAACTGTTCATAGATTATTAAGAAAGTATTTGTTTAAAAATCAAATTAATAGTGAAGTTACAGAATATTGGGATAATAAATTAGTATATTTAACAGAACATTCATCACAAAAAGAAAGAGATGCAGCAGATTGTGAACGAGAAGTTGATGATATGAAAAAAGCAGAATATATGATGGATCATATAGGTGAAGAATATGATGGTATAATAAGTAGTGTAACTAGTTTTGGAATGTTTGTTGAACTTGAAAATTTAGTTGAAGGTTTAATAAGAATTGATGATTTAACAGATGATAATTATGTCTATGATGAAGCAACTTTTTCAATTAGAGGAGATAAGAAAAAAAGGGGTTATCGCCTAGGAGATAAATTAAGAGTTAAAGTTATAAACGCGAATAAAGAAGCAAAAACAGTTGATTTCATGTTAGTAAAACAAGGTGATGATGATGGAAATAAACAATAGGAAAGCTAATTATGATTATGAAATTATAAGTACCATAGAATGTGGCATAGTATTAACAGGTACTGAAATAAAATCTATTAGAAATGGTAATGCTAATTTAAAAGATAGCTATGCAATTATAAAAAACAATGAAGTGTTTTTATTAGGAATGCATATAAGTGAGTATGAGCAAGGAAATATATTTAATCATGATGAAAAAAGAACTAGAAAGTTATTACTTCATAAAAAAGAAATATTAAAACTAAATAATAAAGTAACTTTAGATGGTAATACATTAGTCCCTTTAAAACTTTATTTTAATAAAAATAAAGCAAAAATATTACTTGGTTTAGCTAAAGGTAAGAAAAATTATGATAAAAGAGAATCTATAAAAGAAAGAGATATAAATAGAGAAATTCAAAAGCAAATGAAAAAATATAATTGACTTAAATAATTAAAAATGTTAAAATCTTATAAAATGTATTTTAACATTTTATGGGGCTGCCTGGTTTCGACAGATATGTATGGGTATAGATTGCAAGTCGTAGGCACACGATACGTGCACAAAAAAATAATTGGAAACAGTTTAAAAGAACGTGCTGCTTCAATGTTTAATAAAAACATTGTTGCCTTTGCCTAATTTAGAATAAGGAGCATGACTTTCTATAGTTTCTCTCCCATGGAAATTTTAGAAAGTTCGATTTAGTGGGATATACTATTATGATGCTTATAATTAATAGTGAATATAATAAGCTTACTAATAATAATGCTGTTAGTTGCTTATATTATTAGGAATATTAATAACTAACTAAGCTTGTAGTAATTTATATTTTTATGTATTTGGACAGGAGTTCGATTCTCCTCAGCTCCACCATTAGTGCATTATGCCTTTATTTTAAAGGCTTTTTATTTTTTTTGGTCTTGTTTTTGGTCTTGTTTATTTAATTGATTAGAAATTTGTACTTTTTAGTGAAATAATAGAAAACGACTTGAAAAAAAATTGTTTTTATGATACATTGAATATGTCAAGGGAACTTGAATAAAATAAAAAAGGATACATTTGATTGCTAGAATCAGATGTTATCCCTAATGGTATGCATCTGAAATCAACAAATGTTGAAATCAGATGCTTTTGCTATTTTAGAAGTAAAATAATTACAACTAAGAATAGGAGTAATATTATAATAAATTGAGAAAATTCTCTTTTTGTCATAAATACCACCGCCTTTCTTTTATCATTCGATAAATAGAAAGGGAAAGCATCTGATATATTTCAAATGTATTCATAAATATTATAGCAAACATTTGTTCTTAAAACAAGATATTTTAACTAAAAATAAATAGTTTGCTTTTTATATTCAGATACAATTATGATAGAAAACACGAAAAATTTGAGTAAAAAATAGAAAACGACTTGAAAAAAAATTGTTTTTATGATATATTGAATATGTCAAGGAAACTTGAATAAAATAAAAAAGGATACATTTGATTGGCGAATCAAATGCAATCCCTTATTTAGGATAGCATCTGAAATCAACAAATGTTGAAATCAGATGCTTTTGCTATTTTAGGAGTAAAATAATTACAACTAAGAATAGGAGTAATATTATAATAAATTGAGAAAATTCTCTTTTTGTCATAAATACCACCACCTTTCTTTTATCTTTTGATAAACAGAAAGGGAAAGCACCTGATATATTTCAAATGTATCCATAAATATTATAGCAAGCAAATATTCTGAATACAAGATATTTTATATTTTTAATATATTAAAATCCGAATAAAATAAATAACTGTTGAGTATTTTATTAAACCTGTTTTATCTAATTTAAAGTAAATTGAATTAGGTAATTTTTTTTTATTAGAATTATTAATGGTAATACAAGAATGTTTAAAGTTAAAAATAACAAATATTTATAAGTTAATTTCATGATAAATAATGACTTAATACTTAAAATACGATATAATTAAGGTGTAAAACAATATTTAAAAGAAAAGTAGGATGGAAAATGAGTTATACAAATAAAGATTATTATGACTATATTTTAAAAGTTGATGGTATATTTAATCCTTTACATGAAATGTACCAAAAAATATTAGAATTACTTTTAAAAGAAGGATTGGATAAGCCAATTTCTGATGATGTAATGAAAACCTTTTTTCAAACATTTGAAATACGCCAATATCAATTTAATGAAAAAGAGTTAAGTACTTTAAATAATTTACTTTATTATGACTCTGCTTTTAGAAGATTAATTGAAAATAGTAATGGTACTTATTCCGTATATCCAAAGTTAAAAGAATCTCCAACAGAAAAAGATTTATTAAAATATTATAGCTTAGGTTTAAAAAAGAATGTAAAAGAAATTATTAGCGCATTACAAACTTCAATAGATAAAAGAAGTTCAAAAATTAAAGATGCAAAAATTGAAAATTATTATGGAACACCTAAATATTTAATATCAAGAACAAAGGCAATTTATGATGCTGTAACATTATTAGATAGCAGAAATGATATAAAAGATAAAACTTTAGTAAGTAAAACATTATCAAATATAAATTTCTTATTAAATCAAATGTTAAATACAGTAGGACTACAAAATAATGAAGAAACTTATCTAAACTTAAGAAATTATAAATATAATTTAAAAGTTAGCAAAAATGAGTATGATGCAATAAGGAATCTTTATATAGAAGTTTTAAAACAAGAAAATCTTTTAATCGATATTTCAAATGAAATATGGCACGAATATTCACAAAAAAATAATGGTGTTTTTATTCATCAATTAACAAATGGCGCAGTAGAATCAGATAAAATGAAAAAAATATGTGTTAGCTTTTATTCTAGTAATGTAAACATTATTACAGATTATACAAATGGAAATATAGGCTATGCCTATCCTATGGATATTAGTAGTACTTTTTCAGTATGCGAAACTGATGCTGGCAGTTGGGAAGTTACGAAAGAAGAGTTCATTGAAAGGGGTTTCCCAGAAACATGGCAATTAGATGAAACTAATTTGTGGTATGAATATCCATATCATTCTAAATTGTTTCCACCAGAATATATCGAAGAAAAAATAAAAGCTAAAAATAATTTTGCTGAAGCAATAATTGATAATAGAAATCAAAAGGTAAAACCATTATATTGTTTTTATACATCAAACGCAACAAAAGAACAAATTGAAACAATTACTTCTTTGGCGCAAAAACAAGGAATAGAAGTTAGACACTTGATGACAGAAGAAGAAAAACTAGTTAAATAAAATATTATTTTAAAATTAATGTAACAACTATAAATTTATAAAAAATATATTTAATAAATATGCTTTTGCTTTTAATTTTTGTTGTTATTTATAATATTCATAATAAAAGGAGGAATCTTAATATGAATGGTGAAAAAATAAATTTTAACAAAATTAAAGAAGATGAAAATGGAAAAAAATTTGAATTTATGTTTGAAGGGATAATATCCAATGAAAATTTTGATAAAGAAAAAATTGATGAATCAATCGATAAATTTGTTAATAATAAGAATCATAAAAATATGATACAAAATGTTTCTTTCATTAGGACAATTTTAAAGGATTGCAAAGAAAATTTGTTAATTGTTAAATATAATGATAATAATTTTCAAGAAATGGTAAGATATAACAAAGGTAATTTATTTTTATTTGATGTTAAAAATAAGGTTGATAATGATTTAGCGCACGCAAACTTTACTTTGGGTAAAGGCTTAAATGTATATTTTCCAGATTTATCTAAATCTACTATTGATTATTCAAATAACGATAATATTAATGAAAAATTTAATAAATTAACGAACCATATTTATTTATTAAAAAACGCTAATTGCATAAACATAGATTTAAATTGTAAAATGTTAATAGAAACATATAAATTATTCTATAATGAAGAACCAGATTTTTCTGATTCTAATATAAATATTAGAATACAAGCAATGATTTTTCTTTTGCAGCAATTTGGAATATCGTTAGACGATAACTACTCATTTAGTTTACTTGGAAAATATAAGATTCCACTATCATTAAAACTTGAACAATTTGTAAATAACCTATTCCCACTAGGGAAGGTATATGATGATAATCTAGTTGAAATCCCAGAAGATTCAAAAAAAACTATAAAAATAGTAGGTGAATGTGTAAGAAATAAAATTAAAAAAGAAAAAAATAAAGATATATATTTAATGATAATTAGTAAAGTAGCCTATATAGTAGAATATAATCTTTCTTCAAATGTGGATTCTACAAAATTAAGTGAACTTACGAACTATACACAAAATGAAGTTGAATCAAGTATAAAACTATTAAAACGAATAAAAAATAAACTTAAATACACGAGTGATTAAGTTAATTAAATAATAATTTAAATTTTACATGAAATATGTTATAATTTATAGGGGGATATATATGAAAGTAACATTAGATTCTCAAAGTGGATTTTTAACTTCAGATAAGAAATATGATAAAAGGGCAGCCTTAATCGATACAGGAGTAAAAGCAGCAGTTTGCTTTAAAGATGGCGATATAACACCAGAAATGATTAGATTGCAAGAAAGTGATGACCGATTAATAGAAAGAGGTTTAAATACAGTATTAAGTGACCATACATCACCAAGTGAGCAACCAACTGTAATGTTAGAAATAGTAGGAATACCAAAAGCTTTGTGTATGGTTCTAAATAATGAACACCAATATTCAGCTGATGAAAGAAGTTTGAGATATACATTAGTAAAAGAAAGCGAGTATATTTCAAAAAAAGAAGTAGAACTTTATAATAAATGGTTAGAAATATTTATAAATATTTTAAATGAAGAATACTACCCTTTCTTTTTAAAACATCATAAAGGCAATACAGACGAAGAAACTATGAAAAAAGCTGGTTCAGCAATAAAAAAAATCGCCCAAGAAAATGCAAGATATATGGTTAGCATGTTTACTCCAACAACTTTAACTTATACTGTTCCTTTCGCACAAATTAATAAAATATGTGTTTATATGAACGATATAATAAAAAATCCATACAACGAATTTGAAAAATTGTTAGTTCCTTATTTTAAAGATTTTATCAAACAATTAAAAGATTTAGATGTCATTTTAACCGAACATGATGCTCATGTACTATGTCCTAAGTTAAATGTTCCAAATACAGATAATTATTTATATAAAAATAATAAACATATAGCGTTATCATTATTTGCTGAAAGAAATAAATTTAGTGGTATTAAATTACCAAATGAATATGGAGTTAACTTTAGTTATAATATGGATATTTCTGTTGCTTCTTTAGCGCAATTTCACCGCCATAGAACAATAAATTATGAGATGCTCGCACCTACTATAAACGAAAGAAAATTTTATATTCCAAAACTTTTACTTGGTAAAATAGATTTAATTCATGAATGGTTGCTTGATATTAGTTCAGTTAACGAATTTTATCCAAGTGGTAAATTACTTCATGTTAACGCTAGTGGAAGCCTTAAATATTTAATTAACTATGTTGGAAAAGAAAGAGCATGTGATCGTGCTTTCCTAGAAACAGAAGACATGTTTACAAATAAAATGTTACCAGAAATTTATAATGGACTAGTAAATTCAGGTAAAAATGAACTTGCAGAGCAGGTTAAACCTTATGTTTTAAAATTAAGATGTATGTATCCAGATTATGATTGTCCAACTAATTGTGGCCATCCAAGAATAGACAGAAAATTTTAAAATAAAAAATATAACAATTTATTAAAAGTAGAGTATTCTACTTTTATTATGCAAATTTAATTAGTATTATTGTTGACAAATATATTATTTAGTCATATTATATATAGTATGCTATGGAAATATAGGAGGATGTTTCATGAAAGAAAACATTGCTTGTTATTTAAAGGTAATAACAAATATATTAGATAAGAGTAAGACAAATTCATTAAGAAAGTATGAAATAACAAGTTCTCAAGCAGATATCTTAGTATATTTGTTTATGAATGAAAATAAAGAAATTTATCAAAAAGATATAGAAAAACATTTTGAATTAACAAATCCAACAGTAAATGGAATAATTAATAGATTAGAATTAAAAAAATTAGTATATAGACAAAAAGATGAATTTGATAAAAGATTAACTTTAATTAAACTTACTGAAAATGGTTTACAAATGAAAAAAAATATGGAGTTAGACGCAAAAAAATTCAATGAAATACTTTTAAATAATATATCAAATAAAGATTTAGAAACTTTAACCAAAGTTTTACAAAAATTATTTGAAAATGCAAAAAGCATACAATTTAAGGAGAGTGAATTATAATGAAACATATATTTAAAATTTTAAAAAAATACAGTTTTAATATAATTTTAGTTTTAGTACTACTTGTAATTCAAGCAGCATGTGATTTATCTTTGCCTGAATACACATCAAAAATTGTAAATGTAGGTATTCAGCAATCAGGTATCGAAAAAGTAGTGCCTAAAGCATTAACAGAAGAAACTTATAATAAAGTATCAGGACTTCTTAAAGATAGTAGTATACTTTCAAATAATTATGAATTAATTAGTAAGGAAACACTATCAGAAGAAAATTATAAAAAATATGTAAAAGAATATCCATTATTAGAAAAAGAAAATATTTATGTTTTAAAAGATATAGATGAAGATACAAAAACTCAAATAAATGATGCCTTACTAGTTCCAATTTTATTTACTTTAGATATTGAAAAATACGCTTCTCAATCACAACTTTTTAATGGAAATAATATAGATTTTGAAAATATTGAACCAATGTTGATACAACAAATTTCTATATCAGCAGTTAAAAGTGAATATTTAAAAATAGGGATTGATGTAACTAAAATACAGATGAATTATATAACATCTGTTGGAATAAAAATGTTATTACTATCCTTAACTGCAATGATAGTTACAATAGTTTCTACATTTTTAACTAGTAGAATATCAGCTTTCTTTAGTAGAGACCTTAGAAAAAGAGTCGTTAATAAAGTTGTAACATATTCAAATAAAGAATTTGAAGAGATTTCTACATCTTCACTCATAACAAGGTCAACAAACGATATACAACAGATACAAATGTTTATAATAATGCTTTTAAGAATAGTAATATATGCACCACTAATGGGAATAGGTGCATTTACAAAAGTAAACGGAAATTCTATGAGTTGGGTTATAGGAATAGCAGTTTTAGCGGTTTTAAGTTTGGTTATAATTTTAGTGGGTGTCGCGCTTCCAAAATTTCAAAAATTACAAGAGAGAATAGATAAATTAAACTTAGTTACAAGAGAAATTTTGTCAGGAATACCTGTAATACGAGCATTTTCTAATGAAAAATATGAGCTTAAAAGATTCGATAACGCAAATAAAAATTTAATGAAAACCAATTTATTTGTAAACAGAGTAATGACACTTATGATGCCAACTATGATGTTTATTATGAATGGTGTTTGTGTTTTGATAGTATGGGTAGGTTCAAGTAAAATAGATGCAGGAACAATTCAAATAGGAACACTTATGGCATTTATAACTTATACTATGCAAATAATAATGTCATTTTTAATGTTTTCAATGGTATCTATTATGATGCCTAGAGCATTAGTTTCATTTAGAAGAATAGGTGAAGTATTAAATAAAGATTCTTCTATAATTGATAAGGAAAATACATTAGAATTTAAAAAAGAATTAAAAGGTGTTGTTGAATTTAAAAATGTATATTTTAGATACACTGATGCAAAAGAAGATATGTTAAAAAATATAAGTTTTAAATCCCTACCAGGAACAACAACTGCTATTATAGGTTCAACAGGAAGTGGTAAATCTACACTTGTTAATTTAATACCTAGATTTTTTGATGTAACAAAGGGAGAAATTTTAGTAGATGGAATAAATATAAAAGATGCTTCATTAAAAGCACTAAGAAAAAAAATAGGTTATGTTCATCAAAAAGGATTACTTTTCTCTGGAACAATTAAATCAAATATAGAATTTGGAACAGAAAAAGGTTTAAATGAAAATGACTTAGAAAAAGTAGCTAAAATAAGTCAGGCTTTTGAATTTATAGAAGAAAAAGAAAAAAAATTCGATTCAGAAATTTCTCAAGGTGGTACAAATGTATCAGGAGGTCAAAGACAAAGACTTGCAATAGCAAGAGCTTTAGCTATTAAACCAGATATTTATATATTTGATGATAGTTTTTCAGCATTAGATTATAAAACAGACTTGAAATTAAGAAAAGAACTATCTAAAGAAACTAAAAATAGTACTATTTTTATTGTTGCTAGTAGAATAAGTACAATAATGAATGCAGACCAAATAATAGTTTTAGAAAAAGGAGAAATTGCTGGAATAGGTACACATAAACAACTTCTAAAAGATTGTGAAGTTTATAAACAAATCGCACTTTCACAATTATCAAAGGAGGAATTAGAAAATGAGTAATCCTAATAGAAGAGGTCCAATGAGGCGTGGACCAATGAGGAAAGTAGAAAAGGCAAAAGATTTCAAAGGTACAGTAAAAGAATTATTAAAAAGTTTATCATCACATAAAATTTCATTAATTATAATATTTGTCTTTGCTATAGGTAGTACTATTTTTTCAATTATAGGCCCAAAGATATTGGGAAATGCAACTACTGAATTATATAATGGAATTGTAAGTAAAATATCAGGTCAAGGTGGAATTGATTTTTCTAAAATAGCTTCCATATTATTATTTGTATTAGGCTTATATATATTAAGTGCAGTATTTTCATATGTACAAGGTTTAATAATGACTAATGTAAGTCAAAAATACACATATAATCTTAGAAAACAAGTATCAGAAAAAATAAATAGATTACCTATGTCATATTTTGATAAAAAGACACATGGTGAAGTATTATCAATTGTAACTAATGATATAGACACACTTAGTCAAAGTTTAAATCAAGGACTTACACAATTAATTACATCTATTGTTACAATAGTTGGTGTACTTATAATGATGTTTTCAATAAATTTGACAATGACAATAGTATCTATACTTATTTTACCTTTCACACTATTAGTTACAGGTAAAATAGTAGGTAAGAGTCAAAAATATTTTGAAAGACAACAAAATTATTTAGCCGATGTAAATGGAAAAGTAGAAGAAATGTATTCTGGACATAGTGTTATAAAAGCATTTAATGCAGAAGAAAAAATGTTAAATCAATTTGAAATCGATAATGAAAAATTATGTGATTCTGCATGGAAAAGTGGATTTTTATCTGGTCTTATGCATCCATTAATGGTTTTTATTGGTAATATTGGTTATGTTATGGTATCAATATTAGGAGGTTATTTTGCTATAAAAGGGAAAATAACAGTTGGAAATATACAATCATTTATATCTTATAATAAAAATTTTACACAACCTATTTCTCAGTTGGCTCAAGTTTCAAATGTTATACAATCTATGATAGCAGCTGCTGAAAGAGTATTTGAATTTTTATCAGAAAAAGAAGAATTTGTTAAAGAAAGTTCTATATCAGTAGATGAAATAAAAGGAAATGTAGAATTTAAAAATGTAAAATTTGGATACACTGATGATAAAATAATAATAAATAATTTTAGTGCGAAAGCTAAACAAGGTGCGAAAGTTGCAATAGTAGGTCCAACAGGTGCTGGAAAGACTACGATAGTAAAACTTTTAATGAGATTTTATAATGTTACCGATGGTGAAATATTAATAGATGGTCATAATATAGATGATTTTGATAGAACAAAATTAAGAGAAGTATTTGGAATGGTTTTACAAGATACATGGTTATTTAGTGGAACAATAATGGAAAATTTAAGATATGGTAAATTAACAGCAACTGATGAGGAAGTAAAACAAGCAGCAATGTCTGCTAGAGTACACCATTTTATACAAACCCTACCTGGAGGTTATAATATGCAACTTAATGAAGATACTAATAATATTTCTCAAGGTCAAAAACAATTACTTACTATTGCAAGAGCAATACTTGCAAACCCTAAAGTATTAATTTTAGATGAAGCTACTAGTAGCGTAGATACTAGAACAGAAATACTTATTCAAGAAGCAATGGATACATTAATGAAGGGAAGAACATCTTTTATAATTGCTCATAGATTATCTACAATAAGAAATGCTGATTTAATTTTAGTAATGAAAGATGGAGATATAATCGAGCAAGGAAATCATGATGAATTAATGAAAAAGAATGGATTTTATGCTAATCTTTACAATTCACAATTTGAAAAAATTTAATATTTTATGTAAAAAAAAATTAGTATTCGTTACTAATTTTTTTATGCACCAAAATCGTTTTGATAACTTATTAAATTTACACTGTCAACACCATTTATATCATTAAACGCATTCATTATTTTTAAATGGTCTTTAGTAGCAATTTCGAAAGATAATTCTACTTTATCTTTACAAATTGACTTACTTTTAATTTTATGTTTTGGTATATTAGAAAGCATTTTTTCAATTTTAGAATCTATATCAGTATCATATTTTAAAATTATCAAATATTGAGAATTTCCTTTAAATCCTAAAATATAACTAACATAATAAAGTAGACCTAATGCAATAGAACTTATTATTGCAATCAAATATAGTCCAGCGCCTGCCATAATACCTGCTGTTATTCCCCAAAACATGAAAGCAGTATCAACAGGTTCTTTAACTGCAGTTCTAAATCTTACGATTGATAAAGCACCTACCATACCAAGTGATAAAGCTAAATTTGAGTTAATCGTTCTTATTATAAGAGCAGTAACCATTGATAATAACATTATACAAAGTGCGAATGATTTTGAATAAACAACTCCTGTATATGTTTTTTTATAAATATATATAATAAATATTCCTATTACAAAAGCTGTTAAAAGTGATAATGCAATTTTATCTATTGATATAGTACCTGTAAATTCACTAATAACACTATTTTTAATTATATCAACAAAACTCATAATTCTTAATTCTCCTTTAAAATCTATTATAATTATCTAACATTATTTGAAATAAATCAATCAAAATTTTTATTTTATGCTTCTACATAGCGCAAATTTTGAAACTGCCTGTCTATATGTAGGAATAGTTTGTAAAATTATAGCTATATGTTCAGGTATTATTTCATTAAATTTGACTTCTAAAACAACTTTATCATTATCTAAAACATCATAAGAAGTACTATCATAATCAAATAAATCATAATTATATAAACCTGATTTAATATCAGAATCAAAAGTGATTCTTACATCTGAAATTGGATAAGTATATGCAAGTCTTTTATAGTCTACTATAATTGATGGTTTTAAATTTTTAATTTTTATTTCATTTATAAAATCTTTCATTAAATCAGAAGAAGCATTTATTTTATTTATATTTCCATCTAAAATAGCTAAACATACTTCTTTACTTATCTTTATTTGTTCTTTAGATGTCATATTATTATGTTTAAGTTTTCTTTCTAGTCTTATAAATGATGAATCATTATTATATATTCTTATTCTATACTTTGTTCTATATAAAACACCATTTAATTTTTCATAGTAAGCACTAGAACTAGGGTCATCAAAATATAAACTTCTAATATAATAAGTATTATCTAGATTAACAGAATTTTTATCTATATCCATTACCATATTTAATCTTTGTTTAAGTATTTCACTCATTTTTTTATTAATTATAAATTTTAATTCATGTCGATATTTTCTCATTTAATCACCAAAATATTCTTTCATTTGTGCGTCTGTTAATCCAAATTGAGATTTAGTTTGTGAAAGTAAATAACTTTCTCTTTTTTCTATGTATTCTTTTAAGTCATCTATATTTTCTTTCCATTCACTTAAACTTGTTCCCCATCTTTTTCTATCTCTTTCCATTTCTGGTAATAAATTATTATATATTTCATCAAGTTTTTTAAGTATATTTTCTTTTTTCCAAGTATTTTTCATGTTATAACTTAATCGTTCTAAAAATGTTTTTTTAAATTCTTCATTTTTCATTAAATTTCTTAGTAGAGAAGTATCAAGATTATAACCTTCCTGCATCCCTTCAGGATTTAAAATATAAGTGTAATAGTTATTTCTAGGGAAATATAGTGCATAATCTAAATCATAAAATATAAAGTGTAATCTACCATTATCTACATCTTTATGTGAAAAAAATCTACAATTTATTATATCATGATTTGTAACATATGATTCTGCAATCCAAAAGTCTGCTAAATTTTCAATGTTTATTTTTTCTTTAATGTAATTATAATTTTGGGGTAGTGCCATATTATTATTTCTTACATAATTTAAAATAGAAGTATAAAATGTAGAAGTTCCATAAGTTATGTCATTATCTATTCTCATTATATTGGAATATTTTCCATCTACATTATAGTGATTTTCTATAAAAGTTTCATCTACTTTTTCTCTTATATTGTATACTCCACGATATGAACCATTAATATATAATACGACTGACTTATAGGCTTGAACATCGACATCTGTATATTCATCTACCATAGAAGTTCCAAGAATATCTCTTATGAACGCCACATTATAGTCTTGTGACCCAGACCTTAGTACTAATGAATTAAAACTTGAAAAATCTCTGTTATCAAAAACTTGATAGTTTAATTTACCTTCACCATATTTTTTTCTAAAGTTAAGAGTATAACTTTTTTTAGGAAGCCCTCTAACAGAACCTCCAAATAATTTTATTCCACAGGGAATACTAAAACTTTTTCCATTTTCATATAACTCAGCATATGCACTATATTCTAAGTCTGACCAAGCATTTGCTTCTAGATTATTAAAATTACTTGGATTTAATGATACTGACATTACAGGTAAAGTATGATTTTCATTTACTATATAACTTTTTGTTATTACATTACTATTTAATTTTCCATCTTCTTTATTTAAAACTTTTAAGACTTTTGTTTCATCTATAAAAATGGGACTTTTATATACTTGTGAAGATGTAGTAGGGGTGCTACCATCTAAAGTATAGTAAATAGTCCCTGGAGCATTAATGGCTATTTCTAAAGATTGTACATTATTATAAACTCCAGATGAAATACTTACCTCTGGGTCTGAAGATATATTTCTTACACCATTTCCGTTATTACTTTTTGGAGTTGGATTACTTATATAATAAAATCCATTTTCATTTCTTCCATAACTATATCCTAATGGTATATTAGATATTACAACTGAATCTACAATATCTTCATTTTTAAATAAGTATATAGATTCTATATCAGAAATTTTGAAATTTGAATGTGTGTATGAATTATTAGATAATTTTGTATCTCCTGAAGCCATTATAATATAGTATTCATTAGGTTTTAAAGTAACATCAGGCAAATCAAACATTTTTGTATCTTTTGTTGATAAGTTGTAATCTTTTAAGTTTATTTCTGAATTAGAGTTGTTTTTAAGTTCAATCCAATCATAGTATTGCCCACCATTTTGAGCCATATATGAGTAATTATTATTCATTATTTCATTTATTATTAATCCATTGTTTACTTTTAGAGTTTTATTGAATTCATTAATTCCATTTTCATTATTTAAGTATCCTGGACTTATAATACTTGATTTTACAAATGTATTGTTTATTTTGATTAAAGCCATTCCATTTTCCACATTGTTGTATTTTTGTTCTTCTATTATTTTTCCATTTTTACCAAGTATAACAACACCATTTTTTGATTCTAATTTAAAGTTGGTTTCTATTATGTTTGATTTTATATCTTTACCAGATGTATATAAAACTATAACTTCATTTGGAGCAAGTGTAATATTAGGAAGTCTATATTTAAATATTGAATTTTCATTTCCAGATAATGTATAGTTATTTAAATTTATATTGTTTTCTCCTGTATTTGTTAATTCTATGTATCCAACAAATTCGTCGTTTATTTTAAAATTACCATCATTTTTTGGTAAGAATTCTGTTATTTTTAGATCATCTTCTTCACCTTTTAAAGATGCAATATAATTATCATAACCTTCAATTGTATTTGAAAAACCAGGTGTTATTTTATCAAATGTATACCATGTACCATTTAAGTCTCTTCCTATTGATTGGTTTTTATTTAAATATGTTGTTTCGACTGCATCAATAACTTTTCCTTCAGAACTTGTTAAAGCAATTGTTTCCCCACCACTACTTTTAAGTTTAAAAGGAGCATATAAACCATTTTTTCTCTCACCACATAAATTTACAATTAAATATTCATTACTTTTTATTGTAACATTTGGAAATACCCATTTAACTGTTTTTTCTTCGTCACTTAAACCAAAATTATCAAGATTTATATCTTTATTTTCTCCATTATATAATTCTATAAAATCGCATATGCTTCCATCATCTGATGAATATATTCCATCATTTGAAGTCACGATTTCGTTTATAACAAGTTTTGATATTTTACTATTACCATTCTGTTCAAGGTCTTTAGATTCTAGTTTGTTTTTCCCTGTTATAAATGAACTAAGTATTATAAATACGATTACTATTAAGAAGCAAATGAGTATGAATAAATAATTTTTTTTAAATTCTTCTTTTTTTATTTCAAACATATTGCATAACCTCTACTTAATAAATATTATCATATAAGTTTTAATATATCAATAATCATTTAAAAAAATAAATTAAATTTTTTATATAAATTTATGTTTAAAATGAATAAAAATTTATTTTGTGTAAAATAATATTTGTGGAGGGATTATAATGAAAAAAGTTATAGTATCAATAGCTTTAACATTTTTACTATTTTTAACAGGTTGTGAAACAAATATAAATAATACACCAACTAAGAAGGTAGAAGAGTTTTTAACTAAATATCAAACTTTAGATGCAGAGGTTATAGATGATTTAGATAGAGTAATTGAAGAAGAGGAAAAATTTAATACTGTAAATAGAGAAGATTACAAAGAATTAATTAAAAATCAATATAAAGATATGACTTATTTAGTTAAAAATGAAACTATAAATGGTGATAAAGCCATTGTTGAGGTAGAAATAACTGTTAAAGATTATAAAAAAGTAATGGATGAAGCACAAGCTTATAGAGATAGTAATGTTGCCCTTTTTTCAGATGAATTAGGTAATTATTCAGAAACAATGTATATTGATTATGTTATTTCACAATTAAAAGGTGCGAAAGATACTGTTAAATATACATTAGAATTAACAACTACTAAAAAAGATGATAAATGGCAAATGGACCAAATCAATGAAGAAACAGAAGATAAAATTTTAGGAATTTATAATTATTAAAGGAACTTTTGTTTCTTTTTTCATTAATTTATATAAATATGCAAATTGTATATAAAAATTGTAAAGTTTTTTTACTTTTTTTGATTTCTTAAATTAATCTTTTTTCAACACTTGACAAATGTTATATAAAAGTAAATAATATAGGTAAATAATAGAAAAGAGGAAGTAAATGAAAAAAGGATTTACATTAGTAGAATTGTTAGCAGTAATAGTAATACTTGCAATAATAGCTTTAATAGCAGTACCAATAATAATGAATGTGGTTGAATCATCAAGAAAAGGTGCAGCAACATCATCAGCATATGGGTACATTGATGGAGTAAAAATAATGTATGCAAAAGAAATGTTATCTGGAAGTGATTTTACATTAGATGGAAAATTTAATGTAGATGCTGAAGGTAAATTAGAAGGACATGATGTAGAAGTAGAAGGAACAAAAGCAAAAGGTGGATATTTAACATATAGTGATGGAAAAATAACAGAAGGGTGTTTAACAGTAGGAGATTATAAAGTAACAATAGAAAATGATAGCATAACTGAAACAATAAAGGGTGTATGTGATAGTGTGTCAAAGGCAAAATCATTTGCAGAAGATTCATGGGAAACAATAATAGCCAATGTAAAAGCAGGAACAACAGATGCATACAATGTTGGTGATAAGAAAGAAGTTGCACTAAATGGATTTGAAGGTACATTTACACTTCGTGTAGCAAATAAATCAACACCTGAAGCATGCAATAAAAATGATTTTTCACAAACAGCATGTGGATTTGTAGTAGAATTTGAAGATATAATAACTGGATATAGAATGAATTCAGCTGATGATGCGAATCCACATGGTACAAATAAAGGTGGTTGGGAAGCTAGTGAAATGAGAAAATACTTAAATGTAATTGAAGGAGAAGCAGATAGTGGTACAATATACAATGCGTTACCAAACGATTTAAAAAAAGGAATAATAGATACAAAAGTAATGTCAGGGCATGGAAAAGGCGATACTAATAACTTTATAACAATGGATAAGTTATATTTGTTATCTCCTCATGAGGTATGGGAAACTAATCTTTTTTATGATACAGTATATAATAATACAAGACAACTAGATTATTATAAAGGTGTAACAACAACAGAAAATTATTCAGTAGCTATTAAAAACTATAAAGATTCTGCATGGATATGGTGGCTTCGCACCGCTCCTTCATACTATCCAGAGGTTTTCTATTCTGTATCTGGAGGTCGTTTCAACATTGAAAAACTTTCTTTTACTGAGATTGGTGTGGCGCCAGCTTTTAGGATAGGTTAGATTGAACCAAAAAATATTTCATTTAATTGTTCTTAAAATATATTGAGAGAAAAATAAAGAAATCGCAAATAAATTAATAAAAAATTTAGAAAGAATTTATAATTATTAAAGGAACTTTTCTGTATTTTAAACTTATTCTTAATTGAATAGGTTTTTTGTATTAAAATAAATAAAATTGTGATAAAATATATTTAGTACATTTAGGAAAAATAGGAGGAAAAGTATGAAAAAAATAAAATCATTAATAATGTTGTTTACTTGTTTGATTATGTTATTTACAATAACAGGTTGTGGTAATAAGAAGGCAATTAATTCAGAAGAATTTATAAGTAAAGTTGAATCAATGGGATATACAACTATGGATGCTACAGATCAAATGTCACAATATGATTACATTGAAAAAGTTACCCTTGCAATAAATGAAGATGAAACTTATCAAATAGAATTTTATGAATTATCTGATAGTGATTATGCAATTAGTTTCTTTAACAATAATAAACAAATATTTGAAGAAACTAAAGATACGACTTCTGCTTATACATCAGTTAACATTGGAAATCATGCCAAATATACATTATCAACTGATGGTAAATATAAAGTAGTATCTAGAATTGATAATACTGTTATTTATTTAAATGTAAATAATGAATACGCATCAGATGTTAAAGAAGTTTTAGAATCATTAGGATATTAATATAAACTTATTTTTAAATAAATAAGTTTTTTTAATAGTTATATAAATAAAATTAATAAAAATTAATATTTTTTCATATTATTTGTTAGGTGATTACATGAAAAAAATATTGATATTTGTAATGTTACTATTAATCCCTTTAAATTCACATGCACTTGAGGTAAGCGCAACATCATCTATACTTATGGATATAGATAATAATAGAATAATATATGCAAATAATATCAATTCTGTTAGAAGTGTTGCGTCGATTTCAAAAATCATGACCGCAGTATTAGCTATAGAATCAGGGAAGATGGAAAATACAGTTACGATAGGTGAAGAAATAAAAACAGCGTATGGTTCAGGTATATATATACAAGTAGGGGAACAAATGAAATTGAAAGACTTAGTATATGGACTTATGCTTAGAAGTGGTAATGACGCTGCAGCTGCTATAGCTAATTATGTAGGTGGAGATATTGATAAATTTGTAAATATGATGAATGAAAAAGCAAAAGAAATAGGAATGAAAAATACAACATTCAATAACCCAAGTGGTCTAGACCAAGAAAAAGGAAACTATTCAACAGCATATGATATGGCAATACTTACAAGTTATGCAATGAAAAATGAAGATTATAAAAAAATAGTCTCAACGAAGTCATATAAAGTAAAAACAAATATGAATTTTTATTCATGGATAAATAAAAATAAATTATTGCATTCATATAAATATGCAACAGGAGGGAAAACAGGATTTACAGAAAAAGCAAGAAGAACTTTAGTTACAACAGCTTCTAAAGATGGGGTAAATTTAGTTGCAGTAACACTTAATGATGGAAACGATTTTAATGACCATAAAAATATGCATGAATATGGATTTAATATGTATACCAATTATAAAATTCTAACAGCTGGAAATATAGATATAATAGGAGAAAATTATTATTTTGATTCAAACTTTTATATAAAAAACGATTTTAACTATATATTAACAGAAGAAGAAAAAAATACAATAAAACTTAAATTTGTCCTAGAAAAAGATACAAATAAAAAAAATGATGAAAAAGTAGGAAAAGTTATTGTATATGTTATGGATAAACAAGTACATGAAGAAGATATTTATTTAACAAAAAAAGAACAAAAGAAAAAAAATCTATTTCAAATAATATTAGATTGGTTTAGAAAATGATAAATAAAATATGGTGCATATTTATAATAGTAGGAATAATTTTTTCAATACTAACAGGTAAAACAGATATAATGACATCAGAAATACTTAAAAGTAGTGAAACAGCTTTCAACATGATATTGAAAATATTTCCTGTTATGGCCTTATGGCTTGGTATTATGAATATAGCATTAAAATCAGGAATGTTAAATAAAATATCTAAAAAAGTTTATCCTATATTAAAAATAATTTTTCCAGAAATACCAGAAAAACATGAATCATTAGGTTATATAACAACTAATATAGTTATGAATGTTTTTGGACTTGGTAATGCTGCAACACCATTTGGCTTAAAAGCAATGAAATCTTTACAAGAATTGAATGAAAAAAAAGATACTGCATCTAGAAGTATGATAACATTTTTAGTTATAAACACTAGTGGAGTAACACTTATTCCAACTACAGTGATTTCACTTAGAATGCTTTATAATAGTATAGAGCCAACTAGTATTGTATTTGGGTGTATTTTAGTAACTTTTATTTCACTTTCTTTTGGAATTATATTTGATAGAATTCTGTGGAGACTTAATCGATGAGTATATTATCTAATGCAATTATACCTTTTATAGTATTAATTATAGTTATATATGGAGTTAGAAAAAAAGTAAATGTTTATGATACATTTATAGAAGGTTCAAAAGAAAGTTTTGATATGATATTAAAAATATTTCCAAGTTTGCTTGCAATGGTATTTGGAGTTAATATATTTTTAAAAAGTGGTATTTTAGACTTTATATTTAACTATTTAAAACCTATTTTTTCATGTATTAATGTACAAGTAGAAGTACTTCCAATGGCAATAATGAGACCCATTTCAGGTAGTGCTTCACTTGCTTTATTAAATGACATATTTTTAAATTATGGACCAGATTCACTTATTGGAAAAATCTCATCAATGATACAAGGTTCCACAGATACAACATTTTATGTTTTAACGCTTTATTTTGGAAGTGTAGGTATAAAAAAAATAAAATATTCATTATGGGCAGGATTATTTTGTGATTTAGTTGGGATAGTATGTGCGATTATACTTGGCAATATATTATTTTAGTTGTTAAAAAAAAATATATGGTGTATAATTTTATAAGGTGATTTGAGTGGAAAGACTTCAAAAAGTTATATCAAATAGTGGATATTGTTCAAGAAGAAAAGCTGAAGAATTAATAAAAAATGGTAAAGTAAGAGTAAATGATGTTATAGTAACAGAGATGGGACATAAAGTAAGTGGCAATGATAAAATATTAATTGATGGTAAAATGCTTTCATATGATGAAAAAGAATATTACCTTTTATATAAACCAAGAGGAATAATTACGAGTACTAAAGATGAAAAAAATAGAAAAACAGTTGTAGATTTAATTAAAACAGATAAAAGAATTTATCCTGTTGGAAGATTAGATTATGATACATCTGGAATAATTATTCTTACAAATGATGGAAAACTTACAAATTTACTTATTCACCCTAGAAATGAAATAGATAAGGTTTATATTGCTAAAATAAAAGGTATTCTTACAAAAGAAGAAATTTTTAAATTAACAAATGGAGTAATAATTGATGGAGTAAAGACATCTAAATCAAAAGTTAAGTTAAAAAAAATAGATAAAAAAAATTTAACTTCAATTGTGGAAATAACTATACATGAAGGAAGAAATCATCAAGTAAAAAAAATGTTTGAAGCTGTAAATCATGAAGTAGTTAAATTAAAAAGAGAAAAATTTGATTTCTTAGATTTAACAGGACTTAAATCTGGAGAATATAGAAAATTAAATACAAAAGAAGTAAAAAAATTATATAATAGTGTAAATAAAATATCGTCTAATTAGTCGATATTTTAATATTATTTAAAATAAAAAGTGTAAAGTAAATAATGTTTATAATTAAAATAAAAAAGTAATATTTTTGAAAGATAATTACTAAAATGTATAAAAAAAGTAAACTATATCGTTTACTAATCTTCATCACTTATTGCTTGAGTAGGGCAACCATCGATTGCATCTTTTACATCTTCTTCTAAATCTTCTGGGACTTTATCAACTTTAACGCCAGCTAGACCATCATCTTGTATTTCAAAAACATCTTCAACAAGTGCTTGACAAGCTCCACAACCGATACATAAATCTTTGTTAACTTTTACTTTCATACATACCTCCTATTAAATTATAGTTAAAATAAAACATTTTTTCAAGTATATGTTTAAAAAAATATATATTTGTGTTAAAATTAATGTAGGTGATACTATGAAAAGTAGAATGGATAGATATTATCAGTCTAATGAAACAACTAGTAGGGCTTTAAAAAATAAACACCTTTATGACGATAAATACGATGATTATGATTTAAAATCATATAGTAATGTTGAAGGTGTTGCTAGAATAGATAAAAATAATCAGATTGATTTAGATAAATTACAGACTTTATTAAAGAAAAGAGAAGAAGAAAGACAAAATGAAATCCCACATTTAGTAAAAAGAAATGTTGAGTTACGAAATAAAGAGTTAGAAGAAGACGAAAAAAATTACGATATAAACGAAATATTAAATCAAGCAAAAAATGAAAAAAAAGATGATTATAAAACAAGACATTTAAGTGATACTAGTTATAATATTTTAAAAAATATAAACATAAAAGAAGTTCAAAATGAAGATGAACAACTTAAAGAACTTATAGATACTGTAACAACAACAAGTTTCGTAAATAAGTTAGCAGATAAGGATTTAAGCCTTGATTTACTTGATGATTTGAAATCAGATAATAATACTGAAATAATAAGTCCTAGTGATATGAGAGATGCAATAAAAAGTCAAAATAGTTCATATGAAGAAAAAGATGATGAAACTGATAATTTAAAAGAAATAGATAATTCCTTTTATACTTCAAGTTTGGGATTTACTAATGATGATTTTGAACAATTAAAAGATATACAAAAATCAATAAAAACAAATAACAAATTAATAAAGTTTTTAGTTCTTATTTTAATCGTAGCTGTTATAGCTGGAATTATATTTTTGATATTTAATTTAAAAGGCTAGGTTCTAGCTTTTTATTGTATGAGGAGGTAAAATGATAGTTACTATTACAAATTTAGACCATAATGGAAGAGGTATTTCAAAGATAGATGGGAAAACATGTTTTATTGAAAATGCATTAATAAATGAAGAAGTAGATATAGAAATAACCTCAGAAAAAAAGAAATACATGTGTGCCAAAGTAAAAAATATAATAAAAAAAAGTGAAGATAGAGTTTTAGAACAATGTAAATATGCAAAAATTTGTGGTGGATGTAATATAATGCATATAAATTATGATAAACAAATTGAATTTAAAATAAATAAAATAAAGGAAATATTTAATAAATTTTGTAAAATTAATATAAATATAGATGAATTTATTAAAAGTGAACAATTATTTTATAGAAATAAAATTACGCTACATGTTTCAAATAAAGTTGGTTTATACAAAGAAAAAACAAATGAAATAATAGAAGTAGATAATTGTCTTATATGTAATAAAAAAATAAATGAAATTTATAATATTTTAAATAAAATTGATTTAAAAAATATAGAAAAAATAACAATTCGTTCTAGTGAAATAACAAATGAATCTATGGTTATATTTGATATTAATAGTGATATAGATATACAAAAATATAAAGATTTATTAATAAATAATGTAACTACTTTTATTGTTAAAAAAAATAATCAATATGACACTATATTTGGTAAAGGTTTCATATATGAAAAATTAAATGATTTGATATTTAAAATTTCTCCTGATTCTTTTTTCCAAGTTAATACTCTAGGAGCGCAAAAATTATATTCTAAAGTAAAAGACTATTTAGGTAAAAATAATAATGTGTTAGATTTATATTGTGGTACAGGGACAATAGGAATTTTCATATCAGATATTTCTTTAAATGTAGTTGGTATTGAAATAAATAAATATGCTGTTTGTGATGCTAATGAAAATAAAAAAATAAATAATATTTCTAACATTAAATTTATTTGTGATGATTCACAAAATGTTTTAAAAAATACAAATATGAATTTTGATGCAGTTATTGTTGATCCACCAAGAAGTGGACTTAGTAAAGATATGATTAATTCAATATTTAAAATAGAGCCTAAAAAAATTATATATGTTTCTTGTGACCCTATTACACTTGCCCGTGATGTTAATCTTTTAATTGAAAAATATGATTTTAAAAAAATATCATTAGTTGATATGTTTCCAAACACTAGCCATGTAGAAAGTGTAGTATTATTAGAAAAAATGTAATTAATAAATTTTAAACTAAAACAACACACACCTATTAACTTGTGTGTGTATTTAGTTTAAAATTATATCGTTTGATTTAGCGAAGTTCTTATATAGAAAAATTAAAGTTAAAATATTCATAATACACAAATTATGTATAAAGTGTGTTGTTACAAAAAAATGTAACCAATAATTTAAGTTACATTTTTTAATTACTAATATCTATAATATGGTCCATAGTAGTATGGTTGATAATATGGATTTCCATAAGGTCTTCCATATGGACTAGGTCTCCAAAAAGCTGGAGCAATTGCTGCGCCTGTAACTCCTCCTAAAAGGAAAGGAAATGCAAAACCGCCAACTAATCTATCATCTCTACCATAATTTCCATTCCAATAAACATTATTGTTCATAAAAATTCCTCCTATTTTATAGTATGTAACTACAATAAAATAGTGAAAAAAGCAACTTAAATTCATATACTTAAATAGGTGGTTTCATGAAAAAGAATTTCCAAATAATAGGGGTATTAGTATTGATTTGGTTTAGTTTTTTTTGTACTGAAAAAACCGCAACAGTTATAAAAAATGCAGATGAAATAATGTCAAAAATAAATGAAGAAAAAGAAAAATACAATACAAAATATATAGATGCAATAATAGTAAAAGATACTATAATACCAGGGAAAAGTGGACTTATAGTAAATATAGATAAAAGTTATGAAAAAATGAAAAGAATAGGAAAATATAATCCTTCTCTTTATATTTACGATAAAGAAAAACCTAGTATATCAGTAGATGATAATTATGATAAATATATAATAAAAGGCAATTCTAAAAAAAGAAAAGTATCATTAATATTTAATGGAACTATAGAAGAAGTAAAAAAAATATATGATGAATTAAAAAACAATTCAATTAATGTATCATATATGTTAGAAGATAATAAGTATGATGATTTAATAAAATATACAAAAAATGAAAATATTGATTTAATTATGAATTCAGAAATAAAAGATAAATACAAAAATATATATTGTTATAACTCAGAAAAAAACAAAGATTTTTTACAATATTGTATATCTAATAAATATCATTCAATAATTCCAACAATTACAGTAGAAGATGAACTATATAAAAAAATAAAACAAAATTTAGAACCTGGAATTATAGTATTTGTAAATATAAATAATAATACCTCATATGAGATACCAACAACGATAAATTATTTAAAATCAAAGGGTTATGAACTATCTAATTTGACAAGTTTAATAGAAGAATAATAAAAGTTTTTAAAAATGTAAAATTTAATAGACTTTTATTTTTTTTTGTATTATAATAAAAACTAATTTTGTTGGAGGTGTATGATTATGAAGATGAACTTACCTGTATTGTTACTCAGAGGCATAGTTTTACTACCACACAACGAAATAAGACTAGAATTTGATAGCTCAGTTAGTAAAAATATAATAGATGTATCAGAATTATTTCATGATTCAAACATATTGGTCGTTAGTAATCCAGATTTAATAGAAGAAGAACCAGATATTAGAAAATTACCAAAATTGGGAGTAATAGCTAAAATAAGTAATAGAATGGAACTTCCAAATGGTAAAACTCGTGTAATAATAACAGGAATTAAAAGAGCTAAAGTTCATGAGTTTTTAAACACAAACAAAAACTTTGATATAATTGAATCAATAGTTTCAAATATAGAAAATGTAAAAATAGAACCAGATGAAGAAAATATTTTAATAAAAAAACTATGTAAAGAATTGGAAAACTTTATAAGAAAAGTTCCTACTATGAGCAATAGTTTTTTAGGAACGATTACATCAATAAACAATTTATCTAAACTTACAGATTTTGTTGCGCCTTTATTACCAATTACATTAAATAGATTAAATGAATATTTACTAGAAACTAATAGTAAAGTAAGATTTGAATATTTACTTGAAGATATATATAAAGAAACACAAATATATGAAATTGAAAAACAAATAGATATTAAAGTAAAACAAGGAATAGATGAAAGTCAAAAAGAGTATCTATTGCGTGAAAAAATAAAAGCAATAAAAGAAGAATTAGGAGATATAAATACAAAAGATATAGAAATTGATAAAATAAGAGAAAAAATAAATAATCAATCATTTCCAAAGAAAGTAAAAGATAGAATAGAAGAAGAATTAAAAAAATATGAAACTTTAACTTCTGTTTCACCAGAAATAAGCGTTGTTAAAAATTATATCGATTGGTTAGTTTCTCTTCCTTGGAATATTTATACAAAAGATAATAAAAATTTAAAAGAAGTAAAGAAAAAATTAGATGAAACACATTATGGATTAGAAAAAGTTAAATCTAGAATTATAGAATATTTAGCAGTTAAACAAATGTCAGATAATTTAAAAACTCCAATAATATGCCTTGTAGGTCCACCTGGTGTAGGAAAGACAACACTTGCCTTTTCAATAGCAGGCGCTATAAATAGAAATTTTGTTAAAATATCAGTTGGTGGAGTAAATGATGAGGCAGAAATAATTGGGCATAGAAAAACATATCTTGGTTCAAATCCAGGAAAAATTATACAAATGATGAAAAAAGCAAAAAGTTCAAACCCTGTATTTTTAATAGATGAAATTGATAAGATGACAAAAGATATTAAAGGTGACCCAGCAAGTGCTTTACTTGATGTACTAGACCCAGAACAAAATAAATATTTCATAGATAATTACATAGAAGAAGAATTTGATTTATCAAAAGTAATGTTTATATTAACTGCAAATTATATAGAAAATATACCAGAAGAATTAAAAGATAGATTAGAAATTGTTAAATTAAGTGGATATACAGAATATGAAAAACTTGACATATGTAAAAAACATATAATAAAAAAATCTATGGAAGAACATGGATTAAAAAAACAAATGATAAATTTCTCTGATGAGGTTATATTAAAAATTATAAGAAATTATACTAGAGAAGCTGGTGTAAGAGAGTTAACAAGGCAAATAGATAAAATAATTAGAAAGATAGTTACATCGATTGTTGTTAATAATATAAAAGTTAGTTCATTAAATATCACACTTGATAATTTAGAAGAATATTTAGGAAAAGAAAAATATCATTTTTCAAAACAAACTAAACAAGCCAAAGTAGGTATAGTGAATGGACTTGCATATACTAGTTATGGTGGAGATACACTACCTATTGAAGTCAATTATTTTAAAGGCAAAGGTGAACTTCATTTAACAGGTTCACTTGGAGATGTAATGAAAGAAAGTGCCCATATAGCATTAGACTATATAAAAGCTAATGCAGAAAGATTTGGAATAGATTATAATAAATTAATAGAAAATGATATACACATTCATGTTCCAGAAGGAGCCATACCTAAAGATGGACCAAGTGCTGGAATCGCTCTTACAACTGCTTTAATTAGTGCCTTTACAAATAAAACAGTTCCAATTTCTATCGCACTTACCGGTGAAATAACATTAAGGGGTGATGTTTTGGCGATAGGTGGTTTAAAAGAAAAAAGTATAGGTGCATATAGAAACAATATAAATAAAATAATAATACCATACGATAATGAATCAGATTTGGATGAAATACCAAAAGAAATAACTAATGAGATAAAATACATACCTGTAAAGACCTACGATGAAGTATTAAAAGAGGTGTTTAAATAATGGATTATTTAGATTATAAATTTATACAGGTTTCAATACATGATAAAAATTATATGGATAAATTAAAACTATTTTGTAAAAATAATCTTATAGAAATAATAGAAGCAGTTAAACAATTTGTCGAAATAAATGCACAAACACATGAAATAATGCAATCTTCAAGAGAACAATTATATGACTTTGTTAATTATGCTAGATATGATA
The DNA here is from genome assembly GCA_947629815.1 of uncultured Bacilli bacterium. Classification (GTDB taxonomy): domain Bacteria; phylum Bacillota_I; class Bacilli_A; order RF39; family UBA660; genus UMGS872. Next base: position 6,750 of record CANRFG010000011.1, on the reverse strand, counting down.
TACAATATAAAACAAAAGAAGAAAAATCATTAGCATTTGACAAGTTAAATGAAATAATAGGAATATTAAATTGCATGAAAATTAGTTCTGAAGAAAGTATTGCTAAAATAGAAGCAAAAAAGAGATATAAAGAAACTCCATATGGTTATGTAAATCTAAATATAGTTAATGAGTTTATAAACGACTTAGTAATAATAGAAGATTTATCAAAAAAGTTGGATTCTGATTATTTAAAAAAATATACGCTTAATGATGACTTTCTATCTTGTATAAATGCTATTACTGAAGAAAATGTTTTAGTAGAAGGTATACTTTTTAGAAATATTATTTATGTATTAAAAGAAAATTTAATTATTTGTGAAAGTTATAAGGAAAATAATATAAATGAAATAGAAGCATCTTATTATATGAAAAGAACAACTAATGTGCTAAAAAAGTTGATTAAATTAGATAAAAAAAATCAAAAAAAATTAACTAAAAAGGCTAAAAATTGTAATATATAGCCTTTTTTTTTATACAATTAATTAGGAGGAAAAATATGAAAAAAGTAATACCTTTTAAGAAAAATATTTTATTTAAAACTAATTTATCAGAAATAACAAGTATTTCTTTGGAAGACAATTTAAACTTTGGTGAAAATTCAGTAAATGGTAATTTTATAGTTAGTGGAGATTATAAAATGAATGATTCAAGTATAAACACAGAATCATTTAGTTATGATTTACCTGTAGAAATAAGTATTAATGAAAAATATGATTTAAGTAAAGCAAATGTCCAAGTTAGTGATTTTTACTATGAGATAATAAACAATGATACCTTAAGTGTAAATATAGAAGTAACACTAGATAAATTAGAAGAAATTCCAATAATAGAAGAAGTTAGAAAAGAAAATGAATTAAAAGAAGTAGAGGTTGAAAAAACAAACATATTAGAAGAAGATAATCAAGAAATAGAAGAAAATTTAGAAAAATCAGAGGAAATTAAAGAAAGATGCATTGAACCTGAAGAAGATTTATTTAAAGAAGTAGAAACTGATGAAATATATTCAAGTTATAGTGTATATATAGTAAGAGAAGGAGATACAATAGAATCTATAATAAGTAAATATTCTATAGATAAAGATAAATTACAAGAATATAATGATTTAAAAGATTTAAAAATAGGTGATAAATTAATAATACCAAATGCTTAAAATAGATGAGATACTTAAAAAAAATAGTTTAGTTGCTAATAGATATATAAAAAAAAATAATGTGTATTTTATTGATACAAAAGATACAAGATATGTAGTAAAAAAAAATAAATATTCGACTGATATTTATAATTATTTAAAAACTAGAAGTTTTGATTATTATCCAAAAGTTTTAAATAGTGAAAATGATGATTATTTAATAACAGAATATATTGAAGATATTGATTTACCAAAGGAACAAAAAATATTAGATATGATTGATTTAGTAAGTTTACTTCATTATAAAACAACACATTATAAAGAAGTTACAGAAGATGACTATAAAGAAATATATGAGGATATTAATAGTAATATTGATTATTTGTATAGTTATTATATGGATTTAATAACTTTAATAGAAACTAAAGTATATATGAGTCCAAGTGAGTATTTACTTGCATCTAATATATCTAAGTTACTTGCTTCTTTAACATATGCAAAGGAAGAATTAAATGATTGGTATAATGAAATAAAAGAAATAAAAAAACAACGATTAGTTGTTTTACATAATAATTTGGAATTAAATCATTTTATTGAAAATGAACGACCTTATTTAATAAGTTGGAATAAATCTAAAATAGGATTACCTATATTTGATATTTATAGATTATATAAAAAACATGCTCTTGATTTTGATTTTTCAGAAATTTTGAATAGATATGAGAAAAAATTCCCACTTTTACCTACTGAAAAAAAACTTTTATTTATTTTAATTGTACTTCCTGATAAAATTGAATTTGATAAATCAGAATATGAAAATACTTTGGAGGTAAGTCGAGTTATAAATTGTTTATATAAAACAGAAAAGTTAGTTTTACCAGAAAATTCTAAAAAATGAAAAGAAAAGCAAAGCTAAAAAGAAAAATATTAGAAATAGGTTAAATCTTGTTAGTACAAAAATCGTTATTATAAATTGATATACTATTATTACAGCAAAAGCAAACGAAAAAATGTACCATTTACCTCTGCCTCCCCACCAATTTTTATTGCCGTGCATGTAAATCACCTAAAATAGAATATGCATTTTAATTATTTTTGTATAGATTATTTATCATTTAAATGAAACAAGTTTATAGTAAATATTAGAAAACTTTATTTTAAATAGAGTTTTTTTAATTACAAACAAATTTGATTTTTTACAATAATTTACATATATAAATTAATTTAATGTGAAAAAATCACATAAAATGCTTGAAAAAGTTCAAAAAAAGTGTATAATAATCTTCATAAATGAGAAAAATTATAATATAATGTAATAGGAGGAAAATATGTTAATAGGTTTTAAGGTGAAAAATTTTAAATCATTTAAAGAATTACAACATTTTTCTTTGATTGCTGGAAAAGTAAGGAGCAATGAAAGTCATATTTTTGAAAAAAATAATAAAAAGATTTTAAAATTTTCAGGGATATATGGCGCAAATGGCAGTGGTAAAAGCAATCTCGTAATAGCAATGGATTTTATTAATGACATATTAAATTTTGGAACGAATTTTATTATTGATGACTTATATTTTAGAGGTAAAGAAATACTAGATAAAGAACCATCATATTTTGAATATGAAATTTTAATTAATGATAGATTATATTCATATGGATTCGAAATAATTATAAAAGAAAGAAAAATTATTTCTGAATGGTTGATGGATATGACTACATCTAAAAAAAGAGTTATTTTTGATAGAGATATAATTAATGCTAATTACGAAACAATTAAAAATTTAAAAAATTCTAGTGTAATTAATTGTTTAGATGAAATGCGTGAAAATTCATCAGTATTATTTTTAAGTGAAATAATCAGAAGAACATCTATGTTTAATTCAAATGACTCACTTATAAATGAAATTACTCAAGTATATGATTTCTTAAAAAAAAGATTTATCATAATTAGACCAAATACACATAGGCCTGTTGAATTTGGATTTATGGATAACAGAGAAGAAAAGGTTAAAATATTGCAACAATTAGGAATAAATATTGAAGAGTTACATGAAGTAGATGAAGAATTGAAAAATATAAAAAATATATTACCAGATAATATATTTTCAAATTTGATGAATGAAATTAATGCTTTAAAAAAAGATTTAAACAAAAGAATGTCTCTAACAATTGGTAATAATGTTTATACATTTAAAATTGATGATAATGGAGAAATAGTAGTAAAATCACTAAAATTTAAACATATAAATTGTAATGATGAATTTGGAGCTTATGAGGAATCAGATGGAACTATAAGGATATTTGAACTACTAGATATCATATTTTCTTCAAATAAAGTGTATGTTGTTGATGAGTTAGATAGTAGTTTGCATCCACTTTTAGTTACAGGATTTTTATCTAAATTTTTAAAAACAAAAAATAATACGCAATTAATAGTGACAACTCATGAATCTAAAACATTAGATTTTGACCTTGTCAGAAGAGATGAAATATGGTTTACTGAAAAGAATGAGGATTGTTCTTCTAAATTGTATTCACTAGAAGAATTTAAAGATGTAGCAAGGTTTGATAGAAAAATTGACAAGGCATATATGGAAGGAAGATTTGGTGCTATCGCCAATATTGATATAGATGAGTAGAATTGAAACAGAATTTGCAAAGGAAAGAAAATCTGGAAATAATCTTATTAAACCAAAATATTATATATTTTCAGAAGGTGATGTTACTGAAAGAAAATATTTTAAAAAATTAAATAAATCTATTTTATCTAAAGATGTTGAAATTATAAATATATTAAGAGATTATGCATGTGTTGGTGAAAGTAATCCATCTGACATTATAAAACTTATTAATGAGTTATTAATTGTAAATAGTGATGAGATTACAATAAAAGAGTTAAAAAATAAATTAAAGAATTGGGGACATGAATATAGTAAAGATATTAATTCAATACTAGAATCAATCACATCAAAATATGGTGACAATAAAATTATTAAATATAAAGATTTAAAGAAACTTATTTTTGATCTCTTTTCAGGAGAAATTTATGTTGATTTATCTAAAAATTTTATGAAATATTTATCATATCAAGGTTTTACATATTCACCCTTAATTGATAAAATTTGTTTAGTTGTTGATAGAGATAAGGATAGTTTTTTAAAAAGCCAATATGATGAAGTATCTAACTTTTGTGAAACTAATAATATTGGTTATTATGTTAGTAATCCATGTTTTGAGTTTTGGTTGTATCTTCATTTTAGAGAAATAGAAAAAGAAAAAAATGTTGATTTATTAAAAAATGAGTTTGTAACAGATGATAAAAGATATATAGAAACTAAACTTCATAAATTATGTGGTTATACAAAAACTAAATTTAATTTTTTGGTATTTGAATCGCGTATTAATGATGCGATTAATCGTGAAAAAAATTATGAAGAAAATATAATAGGATTAGAGAAAAAAATTAGGCACAAATGTTGGTAAATTAGTAAATGAAATGATAAATAGAAAGTAACCTTGTTTTATAACAGGGTTACTTTTTAGTAAAACTTTTGTTTCAATATATTATACTTGATTTATTTTGAAACATTTTATATAATTTTATTAGAATAAGAAGGTGACTTATGAAAAATAATAAAGGATTTGCGATAACTTCTATCGTTTATGCAATGATAATTTTATTTTTAATGTTAATGTTACTTATGTTAATGATGTTTAGTTCTAGAAAAGTTATATTAGATAAACAAAAAACAGACGCTTTAAATAAAATAAATGGTACACAAGAAGAAGTGGGTTTATATAAGGAAACTATATTGAATGGGGCTTATCCAGAATTATATGGAGACCTTATTGCAGTTACTATAGATAATGATGGAACTGTAAAAAAAGCTGATACAACTACTATGTGGTATAGTTATGAAAATAAAATATGGGCAAATGCTGTAATATTAAATAAAGCAGATAGTTATAATGAAGGAGACATAATACCTGAGGCAGATATAGAGTCTTACTTTGTTTGGATACCTAGATATAGATATAAAATATTTGATGAAGGTAATTATACTTCAGCGCCAGCTAATAAGCCAAGTGATTATGGAAGTTCTGTTCAAACAATTGAAATTGTGTTTGAAGATAAGTCATCTGTTAAATCAGTAGGTACTACTGAGAATGATTGGTTAACACATCCTGCTTTTACTCTTGGTAATGAAGAATTAAATGGAATATGGGTAGGAAAGTTTGAAACTTCTGGAACAACTGATAGTATTAAAATAAAACCTAATGAAGTTTCATTAGGCATTTCAGAGTTTAAAACAATGTTTGAAACATCATATAATTATAAAAGAGATTTAGATTCGCATATGATGAAGAATATTGAATGGGGTGCGGTAGCATATTTATCACATTCAAAATATGGAATAAATACTAGAATAAGTGAAAATAACAATAAGTCTTTTATAACAGGATATGGATCTGTTGAATATGATTCAGTAATTAATGGGACTGAATCTACTGTAACTCTTCCGTATAATACAAATGTAGGATATAAGGCTAGTACTACAGGAAATATTAGTGGCATATATGACATGAGTGGAGGTCATGGTGAGATAATTGCTTCTTATGTAGAAGGCAAATATCAAGAATTGGGTTTTGATGAAAATAATAATTATAATAATAAATATTTTGATATATATCCATCTGGTAGTACAGCGGTTACTTATAATAATAGAAAATTAGGAGATGCAACAGGTGAATTGGGACCATTTTATGGATACAATGATTCTGATGGAAATTATAGAAGACATTCAACATCTTGGTATTCATCAAATTCAAATTTTTTAAATGGGGAATATAACTTATATCGTGGTGGTACTGGAACAGATGCTTTGATAGATAGTCAATTTTCCTTTAGTTCAGTAAGCATTGAAGTGTCGTTCCGTATAGTCCTTACACCATAAAAAATAATGAATAAAAAAATTTAAATATAAAATAATAATAAATGAAATAAAAAAATTATATTAAACATTATTAGCGTTGACTAAATATGGTAAAATATGCTAATATTGTAATAGAAGGTAAGGTGGTGATAATAATGAATAAGAAAGGATTTACATTAGTAGAATTACTAGCTGTTATCGTAATTTTAGCGATTATTGCATTAATCGCAACACCAATAATAATGAATGTTGTAAATAATGCAAGATTAGAAGCAGCAAAACGTTCAGTAGAAGGATATGCAAAAGCATTAGAATCTTCATATTATATTCAACTTATGTCTGGACAAGATGTAGATATTAAAAATGTTACAGCTGATTATTCAGGAGCAAGAGTAACTTGCAATGGTGATAATGGAGAAGGAATAACAATTAAAGATAATAAAATTGAATTAAAAGGATGCACAGTATCAGGATATGACAGTTCAAAAAAATTTGACTATAAAGATGGTAAAGCTACAGAACAAGCTGCCGCCGCTGCCGCTGCTGCATAATTATTCTAAAGAACTATCAAGGCTCTAGAATTTCTAGTGTGAAGTAAAAATACTAAAAAACTAATGCGAAAAAAAGTAAAACAAGAATTTCTAGTGT
>CANRFG010000010.1 GCA_947629815.1 uncultured Bacilli bacterium | reverse complement strand
ATGACAAGATTATTAGAAGAAGAGAAAATATTAGGATTATATGATGCAGAAAAACAAGAGAAAATGGTAAAGGATGCTCAAATAGAATATGCAACTAAGTTAGGAAAAGAAGAAGGAGAAAAGATGGGCCTTCAAAGAGGAGAAAAAATAGGCGCCTTAAAAGATAGGAAAAACATAATAGAAAATATGTTAAAACAGGGATTAGATTGTAATACAATATCAAAATATACAAATATAAGTATAGATGACATTAATGAAATATTAAAATAAAATATGTTTTTTTATATATTATTAAGTGAAATTTTTCACTTTTTTATTTTTTGATTCATATTAAATTATTGACTAAAAATAATAAGTTGTGTTAGACTATATATAGTAGAGGTAGGTGATAAATAATGAATAAGAAAGGATTTACATTAGTAGAGTTACTAGCTGTTATCGTAATTTTAGCTATCATTGCATTAATCGCAACACCAATAATAATGAATGTTGTAAATAATGCAAGATTAGAAGCAGCAAAACGTTCAGTAGAAGGATATGCAAAAGCATTAGAATCTTCATATTATATTCAACTTATGTCTGGACAAGATGTAGATATTAAGACTGTTACTGCAGATTATTCAGGAGCAAGAGTTACATGTGGAAATAATGGAGATGGAATAAAAGTTGTAAACAACAAAATTGAATTATCAAAATGTACAGTATCTGGATATGATAGTAAAACAACTTTTGATTATAAAGATGGTAAAGCAGATAAAACTGCCGCTGGAGCTGGTGCATAATTTAACTAGTATAAGCTATCAATTTGATAGCTTTTTTCATAGTTTACATATGTTTTATATTATTAAGTGGTAAATTATTGACTAAAAATAATAAGTTGTGTTAGACTATATATAGTAGAGGTAGGTGATAAATAATGAACAAGAAAGGATTTACATTAGTAGAATTATTAGCTGTTATCGTAATTTTAGCGATCATTGCATTAATCGCAACACCAATAATAATGAATGTAGTAGATAATGCAAGATTAGAAGCAGCAAAACGTTCAGTAGAAGGATATGCAAAAGCATTAGAATCTTCATATTATATTGAACTTATGGCAGGTGAAGATGTGGATATCACAAAGGTAACACCAGACTATTCAGGAGCGCAAGTTAATTGTACTACTAAGACAACAGAAAATAATAAAGTTAAATTAGAAGGCTGTACAGTATCAAGTTATAACAAAGACAAAAAATTTAATTATGAGGATGGTAAAGCAACTTTAGTTAATGGTAAATAACATTTAAAACTATCAATTTGATAGTTTTTTCTTTTATATAAACTTAAAATTACAATAAATGTAATTTTTTTTTAACTTTTTTCCATAATAGTATTAGGAATTGGTGATTTATATGCTAAACAATATAGAAGAAATAGTTAGAAAATTAAAAAAAGATACTAAAGACTCAGATGATATTATATATAGAGAAAAATATATAGGTAGAAAGAAAATATATATAATATACAATGAACCTTTAACCTCTAGTGATAAAATAAGCGACTTTGTAATAAGAAGTTTAAATAAAATAAAATCAATTACAGGTTTAGGTTTATATGGAAAAATAAAAAATAGTATATCAAACTTTAAAGTAACAGAAATTGAAGATTACCAAGATTTATGCTTTTATTTACATAAAGGTTTTACAATATTACTAATAGAAAATGAAACAAAAGCAATAGCGTTAGAAACAAAAGCAAACTTAAATAGGTCAATTTCCCCATCAACAACAGAAGATACAGTAAGAGGAGCAAAAGACTCATTTGTTGAAGATATACAAACTAATTTAGGACTTATAAAAAAAAGAATAAAAACAAACGACTTATGGATAGACAAAATGAATATAGGAAAATATACAGATACAAGTATAGGAATATTATACATAAATGGGATAGTTAAAGAAGACTTAGTAAACGAAGTAAAAAAAAGACTATCAAAAATAAATATTTCAGGTGTTATAAATAGTGGTGTTATAAAAAATTTAATAGTAGATGAAAAAGTAAAATTTCCAACAGCACAAACAACAGAAAGACCAGATGTAGTATCAGATGCATTATTACAAGGTAAAATCGCAATAGTTGTAGATAACAGCCCATATGTAATAATAATTCCTGCTTTACTACAAGACTTCTTTAAAACAATGGAAGATGAATATGGAAAAGATACAAATGTATCATTTACAAGAATATTAAAGTTCCTTGCCTTTATGATATCAATAATGACACCAGCCATATATATATCATTAGTAACATATAATCAAGAAATGATACCAACCGATTTACTAGTAAGTTTTGCAGTTCAAAGAGATGGTGTACCATTTCCTGCCTTTGTAGAAGCACTTATGTTGATAATATCATTTGAAATATTAAGAGAAAGTGATTTAAGAACACCTACGACAACAGGAAGTGCTTTATCTATAGTTGGAGCACTTATACTTGGAGATGCAGCAGTAAATGCAGGAATAGTATCACAGATAATGATAATTATAGTCGCTATAACATCTATCAGTTCCTTGCCATTTACAGAACTTGAATTTATAAATACACTTAGAATATATAGACTATTATTTATGGTAGGAGCAGTATTTATGGGAATGATAGGTGTAGTAGTAGTATTTATAATATTTATAATAAGAATATGTAGTATAGAATCATTTGGTAAACCTTACTTAATGCCTTTAGTACCAATAAATTTAAGTGGATTAAAAAATAGTTTAATAAAACTTCCAGCAAAATTATTAACAAGAAGACCAGAATACTTATCCAATAATACAATAAAGCAAAGGAGCACTGATGATGAAGAATAAAATACTTGTTTTACTTGTTATATTTTTATTTACTGGGTGTTATAACTATAGAGAAATAAATAGTTTATCAATAACAACAGCCATAGGAATAGATAAAAAAGATGATAATTACTTGCTTACAATACAAGTAGTAAATACACAAAAAGTTGGAAGTGATACTAATAGTACAGGAGAACAATCAAAATTTATAACATATGAAACAAAAGGAGAAACAATACAAGAAGCACTTAGAAAAATAGTTTTAGAATCCCCTAGAAGATTATATATAAATCATTTACAATTAATAGTAATTGGTGAAGATTTAGCTAAAGAAGGAATATCACAAATATTTGATTTCTTTATGAGAAATCCAGAAGCAAGAAAACAATCACAAATAATAGTTGCTAAAGAAAGTAAAGCAGAAGATGTTTTAAAAATTTTAACTCCTCTTGAAACAATAAGTTCAAAAAATATAGTAGATAGTATATCATCAGACTCAAAGTATTTAGGTGTTAGTGAAAATAACACATTTGAATATCAAGTAAAAACATACCTTAATGATAGACAAGATATAGTTATGAGTACAGTTAAAGTAGTAGGAAGCGTAGATAAAGGAGAAAATACAGAATCACTAAAAGATGTTTCATCAGATGCAAAAGTAGTTTTACAAGGATTAGCGGTATTTAAAAAAGATAAATTAGTAGGATATTTAACAGAAGATGAAAGCATGTCAGCAAATCTCGTAAATAAAAAAGTTAAAGATACATTAGTAAATATAGAATGTGGAAAAAATAAATATATAACAATAGAACTCATGAAGCCTAAAGTAGATATAAGTCCAATTCAAGATAAACTACAAATGAAAATAAAAGTAAATGGAAATGGTAATATAAAAGAAATAGATTGTGATTATGATTTAAATGATATAAAAGTTATACAAGAAATAGAAAAGAAAACAGAAGAAAAAATAAAACAAAATATAAATTCTGTTTTAAATAAAACTATAAATGAATATAAAACAGATATATTTGGATTTGCAGATACAATATATAAATCAAATCCTAAATATTATAAAACAATAAAAGATGAATGGTATAGTAAAAACCTAGAAAATTTACAAATAGATACAAAAGTAGATTTTACGCTTAAAGGAAAGGGAAATATTATAACGGTGATACCAGATGAAGAAAATTAATTCATTACAACTTACAAGTATGATAATTATGGTAATAATATCTGCTACATTTGGAAAAGGTTTTTATACATTAGTAAAATCATCAGGTGTAGATGCTTGGATTGGTGTAATAATATCTGCTGTTATAGGATTTTCATTAATGTTCTTATTTTTATACATATTTAATTATGAACCAGATTTACCTTTACCAGAAAAAAACAAAAAATTATTTGGTAAAACTTTTGGCACTATAATAAATTATTTAATAGCGATAATAATATTTATAACAAGTGTTAGTTTATTTTATGATTTAATAGGGTTTATAAGTTCACAATTTCTATCAGAAACACCAATACTATTTATTGGATTAATGTTTGTATTCGTAATAATATATATAAATGTAAAAGGAATAGAAGTAATAAGTAGAACATCTTTTATATTATTAATTATAAGTTTAATATCGTTTTTAATAGGAGGTATAGGACTATTAAATAATTTTGAATTATCAAATATAAAACCATTTTTAGAATTTGGAATACAGCCACCTATTAAAGGTAGTATATATATATTAATGCTTAATATTATGCCTACTATACTTTTTTTAATTGTTCCTAAAAATACATTAGTAGACAATAAAAAAATAAATGCTTATGTAACTGTTGGATATATAATATCCATGATACTAATATTTTTAACAGTAATTTTAATAATAGGAAATTTAGGAATAGATTTAACAAAAATATATTTATATCCAGAATATATAGCATTAAAAAGAATAAATATATTTAATTTCCTAGATAGAATAGAAAATATAATAGTTATACAATGGATATTTTGTTTAATTATAAATATAAGCTTATCAGTATATTTTATGACAAACACAATTAAAAAAAATAATAACAAATTAATAGTATATATAATAACATTTTTAATTCTTCTTGCATCTAATGTAGTATTTAAAAATACAACTTTATATAATGCCTATGTTTATAATATAGCAATATATTTTAAGTATTTATTGTTGTTTATTATTATACTAATTTCAATTAAAATCAAAATAGATAGAATGAAAAAAAGTAAAGAAAATTAATTTGCTTTCTTTTTTTGTATATTGTATAATTAAATTGGTGGTTTTATGGAAAAAATATCTATAGTTGTTCCTTGCTATAACGAAGAAGAAGCAATGCCAATATTTTATAAAGAAATAACTAAAATAGCAGAACAAATGAAAAAAGTAGAATTTGAGTTTATATTTGTAAATGATGGTTCAAAAGACAAAACTTTGCAAGTAGCTCGTGAACTTTCTAAAAAAGATAAAAGAGTTAGATATGTATCATTTTCAAGAAATTTTGGTAAAGAAGCTGCAATGCTTGCAGGACTTGAAGCATCAGTTGGAGATTATGTAGCTATAATGGATGTTGATTTACAAGACCCTCCTTCATTAATACCAGATATGTACAATTATATAAAAAATGATAATTATGATTGCGTCGCAACAAGAAGAGTAACAAGAAAAGGAGAACCAAAAATAAGAAGTTTCTTTGCTCGTTGTTACTATAAACTAATAAATAAAATTTCTAAAACTGAAATTGTAGATGGCGCAAGAGATTTTAGATTAATGACAAGACAAATGGTTGATTCTATACTTGAACTAAAAGAATACAATAGATTTTCAAAAGGAATATTTAGTTGGGTAGGATATGAAACAAAATGGTTAGAATATGAAAATGTAGAAAGAGTTGCAGGAACTACAAAATGGTCATTTTGGAAATTATTTGGTTATTCACTTGAAAGTATAATTGCTTTCTCAACTGCTCCTTTAGCTATATCTTCTATAATTGGAATAATATTTTGTTTAATTTCATTTATAATGATAGTAGTTATAATTATAAAAACATTAGTAGTAGGAGATCCTGTTGCAGGTTGGCCAAGTATGATATGTATTATTTTCTTTGTAAGTGGTATACAATTATTTTGTTTAGGAATAATTGGTCAGTATATATCAAAAGCGTATTTAGAAATTAAGAAAAGACCTATATATTTAGTAAAGGAAACAGAAAAAGACAATGATAAATAAGTGCATGAAATTATATAAAAAATACGAAGAAATAGTAAATTACTTAATAGTAGGAGTTTTAACTACTTTAGTTTCAATAGTAGCGTACTTTATATTTGCTAAAATATTTGGAATAAATTATTTAATAAGCAATGTTATTTCTTGGATTATATCAGTCGCTTTTGCATATGTAACTAATAAATTATTTGTATTTAAAGATAAAGAAAAAGATAAAAAACAAGTATTAATACAAGTTTATCAATTTGTTAAATACAGATTACTATCACTAATAATAGATGTACTTCTTATGTATGTATTTGTTGAACTTATAAAAATGGACGATATGATTGCAAAAGTAATAAATCAAGTTATAGTAATAGTATTAAATTATGTATTTAGTAAATTATTTGTATTTAAAAGTAAATAAACATTTATACTATAAATGTTTCTCCACCTATTAACTAGGTGGACTTTTATATTAAATTTAACATTAAATAAAAAGAAGGTGAAAACATGAAACAAGAAAATATAAGAAATTTTTCTATAATTGCTCATATTGATCATGGTAAAAGTACTTTAGCAGATAGAATACTAGAAATTACAGGCGCAATAACTGAAAGAGAAAAACAAGAACAATTATTAGATAATATGGAACTTGAAAGAGAGCGTGGAATAACTATTAAGTTAAATGCTGTTCAGTTGAAATACGAAATGAATAACGAAACATATTATTTACATTTGATAGATACACCAGGTCATGTAGATTTCTCATATGAAGTAAGTAGAAGTTTAGCGGCTTGTGAAGGCGCAATATTAGTAGTAGATGCAGCGCAAGGAATAGAAGCACAAACTTTGGCAAACCTTTATTTAGCCTTAGAAAATAATCTTACAATAATACCTGTTATAAATAAAATAGACTTACCAAATGCTGATATAGAAAGAGTAACAAAAGAGCTTGTAGATACATTTGGATTTGATAAAGATGAGATAATACTTACGAGTGCGAAAAATGGAACAGGAATTAAAGAATTAGTAGAAACAATAATAAAAAAAATACCAGCTCCTATTGGCAATAAAAATGATAAATTAAAAGCACTAATATTCGATAGTTGTTATGATGCATACAGAGGAATAATTACATCTATAAGAGTAGTTGATGGTAAACTAAAAGTAGGAGATAAAATAAGAATGTTATCAACTAATGCTTCATATGATGTAGTTGAACTTTGCGTACATACTCCATATGAAAAAAAAGTAAATGAACTTGTTGCAGGGGAAGTAGGTACAATATGCGCAAGTATGAAAAGTATAAGTGATGTAAAAGTAGGAGATACTATAACTTTAGATAATAATCCTGTTTCAGAAGCTTTAAAAGGCTATAAACCTATGAAACCAATGGTATTTTGTGGAATATATCCAATCGAATCTTCAAAATATCCTGATTTAAGAGATGCATTAGAAAAATTAAAATTAAATGATGCAGCTTTAGAATTTGAACCAGAAACATCTAAGGCACTAGGATTTGGATTTAGATGTGGTTTTTTAGGACTTTTACATATGGAAATAATAGAAGAAAGAATAGAAAGAGAATTTAAAATAGATTTAATCGCAACTTCACCTTCAGTTATATATGAAGTTGAATTAACAGATGGAAGTATTATAAAAGTAGATAGTCCTGTTAAAATGCCAGATAAAGTAAAAATAAAAGATATAAAAGAACCTTATATAAGAACAAATATATTTGTACCTAGTGAGTATATAGGACCAATTATGGAATTGTGTCAAGATAAAAGAGGAAGTTATGTATCTATGGAATATTTAGATGAAATGAGAGTAAATATTCATTATGATATACCTTTATCTGAAATAGTTTATGACTTTTTTGACAAATTAAAAAGTGCGACTAAAGGATATGCTTCATTTGATTATGAATTAATTGGATATAAAAGCAGTGATTTAGTTAAAATGGATATATTATTAAATGGTGAAGCAATAGATGCATTAAGTATAATAGTTCATAAAGATTTTGCTTATAAAAGAGGAAAAGTTATAACTGAAAATTTAAAAAAATTAATCCCAAGACAACAATTTGAAGTACCAATTCAAGCTTGTATTGGAAATAAAGCAATTGCTCGTGAAACAGTAAAAGCAGTTAGAAAAGATGTTTTAGCGAAATGTTATGGAGGAGATGTTTCAAGAAAAAGAAAATTGCTAGAAAAACAAAAAGAAGGTAAAAAAAGAATGAAAATGGTAGGTAGTGTAGAAATACCACAAGAAGCATTTTTATCAGTATTATCAATGGAGGATGAGTAAATGGCTGCTAATTTTACAGATGAAGAAAGAGAAGAAAGAATAAATTTAATAGGGGAATATTTTATTAATAATCCTGGTGTATCAACTAGGAAGATAGCAGAGTATTTCAGTAATAATTTTTTTAAAATAAGTAATGCTACTGTATCAGATTATATTAATAGATATAAAAAAAATAACAATTTAACTGATGAAATTGATAACAAATTAAACGAAAATAAGCCAAAAACTATTAATGATGCTGATGTTAAAAAAAGAGTTTTAACATGCGCTAAACTTTATATAAGTGGAAAAACATTAGAAGAAATATCAAATATAACAAATACAAATTATTGGATTGTATATCGTGATTTAATGGTAAGATTAGAAAAAATAGATAAAGAAATGTATAATCAAGTTATAATATTAGCTAGTACAAGAAGTAATGAAAACTTAATTCAAAATTCAACTAAAAGTAAATAAATTAATTATATACATAAAAATAAGAGGATTAGTTCCTCTTTTATTTTGATTTCTTATTTTGTTCTTTGTTTAAAAGACTAGCAAGTTCATTTTGAGCATCTTGTCTTGTGTTCATATCTAATGATTGATCATTTATAATATTTTTAAGTTCTAATATATGTACTTTTTTTTCTAAATTATCTATTTTTTCATTTTGTTTATCTATTATACCTGCTATAATACGTATTTTTTCAAATACATTTTTAAAAGTTGCATCAAAAACTTCATTATTCATATTAAATCCCTCCATACTCAATATATATCAACTAAATAATTTTGTCAATTAAATTAATTATATAAAAATAAGAGGGTTTCTCTTATTTAATAAATGTACTAAGTTCAGGGTCTTCATTATTCTCCTGAGGTCTTACAGCAGGCCTGTCTAGTTCTGCTAAGCGTGCTTCTCTTTCCAATATTTTACCAAGTTCATCATGTGCATTTTGTCTAGTAGTTGGATCTAAACTTGGATCAATTGTAGCAAATCGAAGGTTTGATTTGACTTGTTCTCTTTCTAACCATTCAATTTTATTTTTTAGCGCACCAATAATTTCGTACGCTGCTTTTATGTCACCAGTAACATTTTCAAGAGTTTGTTCAAGACGTCTATTCTCTTGCTCTAGGCTATTTACTTTATTACGCAATTTTTCTACATCTTCTAATGCTTCATATATTTGTCTTTGATCCATTTTAATTTCCTCCTAACTTAAGTATAACTTATGTATAAAAATTTTTCAACAAAAACAATAATTAGGAATGTAAATAAATGTATTATTTCGTCAAAAATATTGACAATTATGTAAAAGTATAATAAATTTGTATTCAGAAAAGGAGTTTAATTATTATGGAAAATTTAGAATTTTCTAAAAAATTTATAAATACAATGATAGATTATTATGTTTCTATGAAAGATGGTGAAATGAAACCTATTTCAGAAATATCAAAAGATGTAGAATATAGTGAGAGGCAAATTAGAAGATTTATACATTCAGTTGATAATACAAAAGATATTGAAGGAAGATTTAATAAACTATATAAGTTGGTTTTATTACATACAATTTTTCAAAAAAATGATATTGAAAATTCACATTATATGAATCAACAAGAATATTTAAAAAAACGCGCTAAATCAAGGGAAGTCACACAAATGTTATATGAAAGACAACAAGAAGAACATAGTAGAAAAGGAAAATAATTTCCTTTTTTTTAAGTAAAAATTTCAAATTTTATTTATTAAAAACTATATTTTTATAGTGTGTTTATGATATAATACTAAAAGAATAGGGTAAGGTTAGTGATATTATGGGTAAAACAAAGATAATTGCTACAATTGGTGAGGCAACAAATTCAAAAGAAAAAATAAAAGAGCTTATTCAAAAAGGTTGCGATGCTATAAGAATAAACATGAGACAAGCCAATTATTCTTTTTGTGATAATGTTTTTAACATGGTTGAAGAAGTAAATAAAGAATTAAAAACTAATGTATCTATAATATTAGATACGAATGGTCCAGATATAAGAGTAGGGCAAATTTTAGAAGATAAGGCATATTTTAAAGAAGATACCATAGTTAGAATATATAAAGAAAATATATTGGGCGATGAAACTAAATTTTCAGTAAACTATGAAAATTTTGTAGAAAAAGTAAAAGTAGAAAACACAATAACTATAAATGATGGATTAGTTGAATTAATAGTAGAAGAAAAAGAAGAACTATATTTAAAATGTAGAGTAGTAAAAGGTGGAATTATAAATTCAAATAGTGATATACATGTTGTTGGAATTAAATTAGATATTCCTTTCTTAAGTGAAAAAGATAAAGAAGATATACTATATGCACATAAAAAAAATGCAGATTTTTTAGCGGTTTCATATGTGTCATCATCAGAAGACATATTAGAAGTTAATGATATGCTAATTGAACTTGGAAATGACCATATGGGTATAATAGCAAAAATTGAAAGAGAAAGTTCAGTAGAAGAAATAGATGAAATAATAAAAGTTAGTGATGGAATTATGATAGCAAGGACAGATTTAGGAGTTGAAATACCTATGGAAAGAATTCCAAGGATACAAAAATCTGTTATAAGTAAATGTCATATAGCTGGTAAAATAAGTATAGTCGCAGCAGAATTAATATCCACAATGGAAGAAAATATGAGACCAACTAGAGCAGAAGTATCCGATATAGCTAATGCTGTATTAGATGGTGTAGATGCAGTTATGTTATCTGGTGAAACTACAATAGGTAAATATCCAATAGAAACATTAGATATGGTAGAAAAAATAATAGTTTCTGCTGAAGAAGGAATTGATTATTTAGGATTACTCGATAAAGCTGCAAGAACAGAAAAACAAGATATAACAGGAGAAATTTCATATAGCGTTGCGATGTTGTCATGTAGATTAAAATGTAAGTTAATAGTCGCACCTACTATAAGTGGATATACTGCTAGAAAAATAAGTAGATTTAGACCAAGTTGTCCAATACTTGCTATAACTAATGATTCAAATACAGCAAAATCACTTTCACTTAATTTTGGAATTGTACCAGTTATTGTAAACGAATTTAAAGACTTGGATTCAATGTTAAATAAATCAAAAAAAATTGCTACTTTGCAATTTCAACTTGAAGAAAAAGATAAAATAGTAATAACAGGAGGCTATCCATTTAAAGAAGTAAAACATACAAACTTTGTTAAAATAGAAGAAATATAAGGTGATAAAATGTATAAATTAGGGGAACAATTTAAATTAAGTAATAATTCCAAAGCAAGACCTGAAAATGTAATTTCTGGTAATAAATTTAGAATTACTATATTATCAGAACATTTAGTAAGACTTGAATATAGCGAAAATGCAATGTTTGAGGATAGAAGTACAGAACTTGTAATAAATAGGAATTTTGATAAAGTAGATTTTAAAAAAGTTATACTTGATGATACATTGGTTATTTCTACAAATTATTTTAGATTGTCATATAAAATGGAAAGACCATTTGGTTCAGGTAAATTGTTTGCAGATTCTAATTTAAAAGTAGATATTTTAGGTACAAATAAAACATGGTATTATGGAATGCCAGAAGTTAGAAATTATGGTGCCCCAACAACAGAACTTGCATATGATACTACAAATTCTAAATTAAAAAAAAGTTTATATTCACTAGATGGATTTGCAACAATAGATGATTCAAAAACCAAAGTATTTGATGAAGAAGGCGTTTTAATTTTAAGAGAAAATAGTGGTATAGATTTATATTTGTTTGCATATGGTAAAGATTTCCCATCATGTTTAATAGATTATTATAAACTAACAGGTTATCCTAGTCTTATTCCAAGATATGCACTAGGAAACTGGTGGTATAGAAATTATGCATATGATGATAAGAGTTTAAGAAAAATAATAAATAAATTTTATGACCATGATATACCACTTTCAATTGTTGTTTTAAATAAAGATTGGCACTTGAATGTAGATGAAAAAATAAACTCAGGTTTTACTCCAGATACTAGTAAATTTAATGATTTTAGTGGAACAATAAATTATTTACATTCGATGGGTATAAGACTTGGATTAAGTATAAATCCATTATATGGAATTTATTCAATTGAAGAAAATTATCAAGAATTAAAAAGATATTTACAAGAAGATAAAAATGGAAGAATACCATTTGATGTATTAAATCCAAGATGTGTGGATGCTTATTTTAAATTATTAGTACATAAATTAGATAGTTATGGTGTTGATTTTTATTGGATAGATTACTTTGATAAAGATAATATTTCAAAATTAAATACATTAAAACATTACCAGTTCCTTGACATGAGAAGAGATTATAGAAGAAGACCATTTCTTATTGCGCATAATTCATTAGTTGCAGCGCATAGATATCCTGTTTTATATTCTGGAAAAACAAAAGTAAGTTGGGATACACTTAGAGCCTTATCATTTCATAATGTAAACGCTACTAACATGGGAGTATCTTGGTGGTGTCATGACATAGGTGGATATAGTGAAGGAATAGAAGATAATGAGTTATATATTAGATATGTTCAATTAGGTACTTTTAGTCCAATACTAAAATTTGGAGCAGATTCTAGTAAATATTATAAAAGGGAACCTTGGCGTTGGAGTATAAAAACATATGAAATAACTAAAGAATATTTAAAATTAAGACATAAATTAATACCATATTTATATAGTGAAGCATATTCAAATTCTAAATTTGGTGTACCTTTGATAACTCCACTTTATTATACAGTTCCACAAATGTATGATGACCCATTATATAGAAATGAATATTATTTTGGTAGTCAATTATTTATTTCACCAATCACAACATCAAAAGACTACATAATGAGTAGAGTTATTCATAAATTTTATATACCAGCAGGTACATGGTATGATTTTGTATCAGGTAAAAAATTCTTAGGTAACAGAAAATATGTTTCATTCTTTAAAGATAATGATTATCCTGTTTTCGCAAGGCAAGGCGCTATCATACCACTTGGAACAAATAAAAATATAAATGATACAACACCCCCAATAGACATGGAAATACATATATTCCCAGGTAGGTCAAATACATTTAACTTATATGAAGACGATGGTGTAAGTAATTTATATTTAAAAGATTATTACTTAATGACAATGATAGATTATAATTACATGCCAAATAATTATACAATAATAATAAAAGCAATAGAAGGTAAAAGTGGAATTGTGCCTCAAACTAGAAACTATAAATTTAGATTTAGGAATACAAAACAAGCAGATGATGTAATTACATATTTAAATGATGAAAAAATAAATTGTAATACATATACAGATGGTCCAGACTTTATTGTTGAAGTTAAAAATGTGCCTACTATTGGAAAACAATTAACAATTAATTGCAAAGGAAAAGATATTGAATCAGACCCAGTAAGAATAATAAATGAAGATATTGAGGAAATTATCTCAGATTTACCAATAGAAACAGTAAAAAAAGATAAAATAGATGAAATATTATTTGGTAAATTACCTATAAAGAAAAAGAGAATAGCTATAAGAAAATTAGCTAATATAGGAATAGAAAAAAAATTTATACAATTATTTTTAAAATTGCTTGAATATGTCGAACAAATGTAATATAATATATTTAATTTTAAAAGACATTGAAGAAAGAGTAGTAATAAATAAATACTTTTTAGAGAAAAAGTGGTATGGTGAAAACTTTAAGTAAATATTTATGAACTTGCTTTCCAAGTTGCTTAGGCCGTAATTTTGCGTTAAAAAAAGAGTGCATAAAATATTATGAATTAAGGTGGTACCGCGGATAATTCGTCCTTAAATTTATAATATTTTTTTTGGAGGTTTTTATGAAATTACTATTTTTAGGATTAGGTTGTTTTTTATTAATTTATGTGCTGTATCTAGTAACAGTTATATTTAATAAAAAGAAAATAAAAAAATTTTTTGATACAACACAAGCAAAATATTTTATATACAGATATAAATTAGATACTAGTAAGTTAAATGCAAAAGCTTTTGCGAATTCTATAGCGCTTGCTAATAGTAGTTTCATTTCTCTTACTTTAGTAGCTACAGAATTAACAAAAAATTACTATTTAAAAATATTAATTGGTTTTGTTACATTAATACCATTAATGCTTATTTCTTATTCAATATTAGGAAATATATACAAGAAGAAAGAAGGAAAGAAAAATGTATAATTTTACACAAATAGAAAAAAAATGGCAAAAATATTGGGAAGACAATAATAGTTTTAAAGTTGATAATGATAAAACTAAAAAACCATATTACATATTAGTAGAATTCCCATATCCATCAGGAGCAGGATTACATGTAGGTCATGTTAGAAGTTATACTGCTCAAGATGCAATCGCTCGTATAAAAAGAATGCAAGGATATAATGTATTATACCCAATGGGTTGGGATGCCTTTGGAGCGCCTGCAGAACAATATGCTATAAAAAATCATATACATCCTAAAGATGCAGTAAAAGAAAATATCGCAACATTTAAAGGTCAAATGAAATCATTAGGTTTCTCATTTGATTGGTCTAGAGAATTTTCAACAACAGACCCAGAATACTATAAGTGGACACAATGGCAATTTTTACAATTTTATAAACATGGTATGGCATATAAAGATACTATACCTGTAAATTGGTGTCCAAATTGTAAAACAGTATTATCAAATGAAGATGCAGCAGGTGGAGTTTGTGAAAGATGTGGAGAAACAGTAGTACAAAAAGAGAAATCACAATGGATGCTTAGAATGAGTGATTATGCAGAAGATTTACTTAAAGGATTAGACGATACTAATTTTGCAGATAAAGTAAAACTAGGTCAAATAAATTGGATAGGGAAATCAACAGGTGTAGAAGTTGATATTGAAATATCAGGTGGAGGTAAGTTTTCAATATTTACAACATGTATAGAAACT
The DNA here is from genome assembly GCA_947629815.1 of uncultured Bacilli bacterium. GTDB lineage: Bacteria > Bacillota_I > Bacilli_A > RF39 > UBA660 > UMGS872. The sequence goes on along the minus strand of CANRFG010000010.1, from coordinate 22,458 downwards.
ATTTATGGAATTACTTTTTTCGTAATCGCACCAGATGGAAAACTTATTAAACAATTGATGCCAAGAGTTGAAAATAAAGAAGAAGTACTTGCTTATATAGAAGAAACAAGTAAAAAATCTAATATGGATAGAACAGAACTTAATAAAGGAAAAACAGGTGTAGAAGTAAAAGGTATCAAAGCATATAATCCTGTAAATGGAAAAGAAGTTCCAATATATTTAGGAGATTTTGTACTTGGAGATTATGGTACAGGTGCTGTTATGGCAGTACCTGCTCATGATGAGAGGGACTATGAATATGCAAAAGAACATAATTTGGAGATAATCGAAGTAATTACAGGTGGAGATTCAAAAGAAAAAGCATATGAAAAATATGATTATTTAGAAAATAAAGATGCTAAACTTATAAATTCAGAAGAATTTAGTGGACTAAGCGTTATAGAAGCAAAAAAAGCTATAACAGATATGTTAGTAGAAAAAGGAATAGGAAGAGTAGTTAATAACTATAAAATGAGGGATTGGATATTTTCAAGACAAAGATTTTGGGGAGAACCAATACCTATGATATATTGTGAAAAATGTGGTTGGGTTCCTATGGAAGAAAAAGATTTACCATTACTTTTACCAGATGTTGCAGAATATGAACCAACAGATAATGGAGAAAGTCCACTTGCAAAAATAACAGATTGGGTAAATACAACTTGTCCAAAATGTAATGGAAAAGCAAAAAGAGAAACTGATACGATGCCTAATTGGGCAGGCTCTAGTTGGTATTTCCTAAGATTTATGGATCCACATAATGATAAGGCATTTGCAAGCATGGAATCTATGAAATATTGGAATAAAGTAGATTGGTATAATGGTGGTATGGAACATACTGCTCGTCATCTTTTATATGCAAGATTTTGGGTACAATTCTTATATAATATAGGATTAGTTCCTAATAAAGAAATGATTTGGACTCGTGTAAGTCATGGTATGATATTAGGCGAAAATGGAGAAAAAATGAGCAAATCAAAAGGAAATGTAGTTAATCCTGATGATATTGTAAAAGAATATGGTGCTGATGCATTGCGTACTTATGAGATGTTTATAGGTGACTATGAAAAAGATGCTGCTTGGAGTGAGAATGGTTTAAAAGGTTGTAAGAAATTTCTAGATAGAGTATATAGATTAGGTACTAAATTAAATGGTAAAAATGAATACTCTAAAGAAACAGAAGTTTTAATTAATCAAACAATAAAAAAAGTATCAGAAGATTTATTAAGTATTAAATATAATACAGCTGTATCAGCTTTAATGATTTTACTTAATGAACTTGAAAAATTAGAAAGTATTTCTAATAAAGATTATAGAATTTTATTACATTTGCTTAATCCAATCGCACCTCATATAACTGAAGAGTTAAATGAAAAATATAATTTAGGAGATATGTTATTTAAATCTAGTTTTCCAACTTATGATGAAAATAAGATTGTAGATGAACAATTTGAGTTAGTAGTACAAGTAAATGGAAAAGTTAGAGGAAAAATAGTAATTGATACAAATACTAGTGAAGACGAAATGAAGTCTTTAGCGACTAACATTGACAATGTAAAAAAATATATAGAAGAAAAAGAAATAATTAAAATAATTGTAGTTCCTAAAAAACTTGTTAATATAGTTGTAAAAATGTAAAGATTTTTATACTTAGAACTAAAGAAAATTAATTTTTTCTTTTTTTATTTATATCCTATTAAATATTATTTTTGCATACATTTACAATTTAATAAGTAAGTGTTATAATTTAACTGGACGAATAGTTTACATAAAAATTAAATTTATATATCAAAATAAATAAATATTTGATATAATTTAGGTAAGTAGGTGAATCATGTTAAAAAAAGCTTTACTACTTATTGTTATATTATTAGTAAGTGGGTGTACTATTGTTAGGATAGATACTGATAATACTGATAATATAATAAATGTAGTATTATCCAAAGAAAATACTTTGTATAATCAAGTTGGAAAAGGTTATAAATATTATATTCCCAGAGGGGTTACATATATAAATACAACAGAATATAATGATACACTTTATTCAAATGGTAACTACTATTATTTATATATTGATGTAGTAAGTTATTACTATAAAAAAGATGTAGAAAAAGTTAATGGTAATGGTTCATATTACTTTAAAGAGATAGATCGTGGTGATAAAAAAGGTTATATACTTATTACACAAGTAGAGAATAAATATTTAATAAAATTTGTTTACAATTATGCAAGAATAGAAGTATTAGTTGAAAAAGATGAAATCAATGATGCTGTATTAAATTCATCATATATACTATCCACAATTAAATATAACGATAATGTAATAAAAATAATGCTTGATGATGATTACTTTAAAAATAAAGAAGAAAAATATACATTATTTGAGCCTAATACAGGAGGTGAAAACTTCTTCCCAATTTATGATGAAGAAGATGTGGAGATAGAACAATCAGAGCAAGAAGAAAACGAAGAATCAGAAGAAACAGAAAATAAAGAAGATGAATCTAAAGAAACAGTAGAGAATGATAAGGAAGGTGGATTATGAAATTAGTCGACAAAATTAAAAATATGTTTACAGAAGATGTAGAAGAAGAAGGACCTGTAATAAAAAAAGAAGTAATGCATGTTGAAATAAATGCACCAGAGGTAGAAGAACCTTTACAAGAAGTAGAAGAGCCTATAATGCCTGTTAAAGAAGAAAAACCAGCTCCAATATTTTTTGATGATAAAGATTTTGATGTTTTAGAAAAACCAAAAGTAGAAAAACCTCAACATGCTGAAGAAAAAGAATCATTTAAAGATAAGTATAAAACTAAAAAACAAATCGATGAACAAAAGCCAAAAACATTCAAACCATCACCAATAATATCACCTGTATATGGTATATTAGATAAAAACTATAAAGTTGATGATATCGAAACAAAAAAAGTTATACCAACAACAGTTTATTATGAAAATCATGAACCAACTATTGATGAAGTTAGAAAAAAAGCTTATGGTACATTAGAAGACGATATTGAAACAACACTTTTTGGAAAAGAAGAAGCACCACTTCATGAAAAGAAAGAATTACTTGATGATTTATTAGTAGATGAAGAAGAGCCAGAAAAAGAAGAATTAAGCTTTGACGATGCAGAAATAGGAAAAGAAGAACCAGAAAAAAAATACAATGATGATTTTGAGGATAAAGTTATAGAAGATGAAGAAAAAGAATCAACATTAGAAGATGACTTTGATTTATCTGATGATATTTTGAATAGTTATGAAGATGATGAGCAAACTAAAGATGAAAACATATCAGATAGTGACTTATTTGACTTAATTGATTCAATGTATGAAAAGGGTGACAAAGAATAATGGGTGAAATTCTACCAATCATATTATATATTCTTTTGAGTATACTAGTAATAGTTTTAATAGTATTCATAATAAGACTTTTTAAAACACTAAATAAAATAGATAGAACTATTGATGACTTAAATACTAAAATGGAAAAAGTAAATGGTGTTTTTGAAATAGTTGATAGAACTACCGATGCAATAAGTTCAATGGCAGATAAAGTAGTAAGTGGTGTAGGTAGTTTAATTTCTAAAATGTTTAAGAGTAAAAAAGAAAAGGAAGATGATTATGAGTAAAAAAGAAAACAAAAAGAAAAAAGGTTTTGGTAAATTTTTAGCTGGAATTGGTGTAGGTGTAGGACTTGGAGTTTTATTCGCACCTAAAAAAGGCAGTGAAACAAGAAAAGAACTTAAAGCAAAATTCGATGAAATGATAGATAAACTAAAAGAAGTAGATAAAGAAGAAGTAAAAGAAAACATAGAAAAGAAAATAACTGAAATTAAAGAAGAATTATCTGACTTAGATAAAGAAAAAGTTTTAAAAATCGCGAAAACAAAAGCTAAAAAAATACAAGAAAAAGCTCAAGAATTAGTAGAATATGCTATAGAAAAAGGTACACCTGTATTAGAAAAAACAGCAACATCAATAAAAGAAAAAACAATCGAAGTTACAAAAGAAATACTTAATAAATTAGAAAAAACAGATAATAAATAATTCTGTTTTTTTGATTTGATTAATACTTTAAAATATAGTATAATTGATACGAATGGAGTGAACTTATGAAATTTATAAAAAGAAATAAAAATATTTTAATAACAATTTTGATAATTTTAATAGTTTTAGCAATAACAGGAATTTCTTTATATGTTTTTCTATTTTCAGGATATAAGAATTCAAAATATGGAAATAGATTAGATGGAATAGAGAATGTACCTATATCAGAAAAAACAATTGAAGAAGTAAATGGTATATTCAAAGAAGTAGAAGGAGTTACTAATTCTAAATATGATTTATCAGGTAAAATATGTTATTTCATTGTAACTGTTGAAAAAGGAACTGACCCTACTAAAGTAGAGAAGGTTGCGCCAACCATTTTGGACAAATTTTCTGATGAACAAAAGAAATTTTATGATTTTCAAATACTTATAGATGATGGACAAGAAGAAAGTGATAAATATCCTGTAATTGGTTCTAAATCTGTTAATGATGAAGAATTTAATTGGGTAGGGAAGGTAGTTAGCGATGAAAAATAAAAAAATAATTATAATACCTATTGTAGTAATTATAATAGGATTATTAAGTTTTGGTTTGTTTTATTTCCTTAATAATGAAGATGAACAAACAACACTTTCATTGTTAGATAAACAATGGATAGAAAATAATAAAAATAACAAAGTAGATTTGTCTATATTTACAGGAGTTTCAACGATAAGTGATAATGGTGTAGGTTTAATTTTTGACTTTTTAAATAGTTTAAAAAATGATACAACAATTACTTTTAACAATATTGCTTATCAAATAGGTAGTGAACCAAAAACAGATTATTCATTTAAACTTGTTGAAAAACAAGGTGAAAATCAATTATTACTATATAGAGATAATAAAATATTAGTTTCTAATAAAGAAAAATCTTATAGTAACTTAAATGAAATAAAAGACATTAAAATAGGTGTATTAAAATCAGATAAAAAAAGAGTAGAAAAATACTTATCAATTTGTGATAATGTAACATTTGTTGAATATGAAACAGTAGAAGATATGATAGCTAAATTATTAGCTGATGAAAGCGAAATAGATTCTATTATAGTTTCAAGACTTATAAATTTAGAAGAAATATTATCTAATGAAAAATTATATATATCATATAACTTAACTGATTTAACAGATGATTATGTTTTAGACTTAGGAAATGTTGATAAATTAAATGAAATACTTTCTAAATATTTCAATAAATGGAAAAGTAATAATATAGAACAAAAATATGATGAATATTTATCTAGTAATTTACTTAATTATACTAATGTAGATGAAAAAGCAAAAGCAGATTTTAAAGGTAAAAGATATACTTATGGATTTGTTGAAAACGCACCTTATGATTTAACAGTAGATGGCACTTTAATGGGTATGAACAAAAGTGTAATCGATAATTTCGCTAATACATTTGGATTAGAAATTGTTTATAAAAAATACAATTCATATCAAGATTTAAAGAAAGCTTTTGATAATAATCAAATAGATATATTCTTCGATACTTATAGTAATAGTGATTATCAATCAGATAATTCTGTAGTTACACTTAATTATAATGAACAAGCAGTAGTACTTACAAATAAATCAATAAATATAGATTCTATATATTCTTTAATAGGGGAGCAAGTAATAACATTACAAAACAGTGCTTTATCTAAAGAATTAGATGATATAGGTATAAATGTTAAAGTGTATTCTACTGTTGATGATGTAATAAAAAATGCAGATAATATGGATATAATAGTTTTAGATAGTGAAAACTACAATTACTATGTTTCTAAAAATAAGTTAAAATTTAAAAATATTTATACTTATGATATGAATTCTGACTATTCATATAGAGTAAATAATACAGATAACAAAACATTTATAAATGTTTTAAATGATTATTTAAAAGTAGTACCAACTTATAAACTTGTTAATATAGGATATAACGATTTATTAAGCGTTAAATATGTTCCAATTATTATTAAATATATTTTAGTAGGTTTAGCTTCTTTAATAGCTATATGCTTAATAGTATTTGTTATTTTAAAAATAAAAAATAGTATTAAAAGAAAAGAAAAAGTATTTACTAAAGAAGATAAATTAAGATATATTGATATGTTAACTTCATTAAAAAATAGAAACTATTTGAACGATAACCTAGAAAAATGGGATAGTAGTGGAATTTATCCTCAAGCCATAATAATAATAGACTTAAACAATATTGCTTATATTAATGATAATTATGGTCATGAAGAAGGAGATAAAATCATAGGAGAAGCTGCAAATATATTAATTAAAGACCAAATGCCAAATACTGATATTATTAGAACAAATGGTAATGAATTTTTAATATATTTAGTTTCTTATGATGAAAAACAGGTTGTTTCTTACATAAAGAAATTAAATAAAGATTTTAAAGATTTATCTCATAAGTTTGGAGCAGCTATAGGTTATAGTATGATAACAGATGCAATTAAATCAGTTGATGACGCTATAAACGAAGCAACAATAGATATGAGAAATAATAAAGAAGAAGCAAATAATTAGGCACTATGTGCCTTTTTGTTTGACTTATTATAAAAACTATGTTAGTATATGCTAGAAATTTATAAGAGGGTGATTTCATGAAAAATAATAAAAAAATAAATAAAAACAATGTTATTGCATTTTGTGGGGCATCTTTACTAGCTATGTATGGTATAGCTGGAATTGTAGCAGTTGTTTATGATGAGAGTATAGACCATACTAAACAACCTTGTCCTTTTTACGATATATTTGAGAAAAAAGCATCATGGTTTGGTGTAACTGCTAGTGAACACCAAGCAAAAATGGAAGAAAAACAAGCTAACAAAATTTTAATTATTGAAAAATAGGATTGATATAATGAAAAGAATGCAATTTGAAATAATAGATAAACAAGGAAATAAAATAATTTGTGAAGTAATTGCTACATATCACGATGATGATACTAATAAAGATTTTATAGTTTATACTGATGGTAAATTAAATGAAAAAAAACAATTAAATATATATTATTCTCTTTATGAAAAAATTAATGATAAAATAAAATTAATAGATATAAAAGATATAGAAGATAAAAAAATTGGATTACAATTAATTCAAGAATTAATAAAGGAAATTAATTAAGGTTATAATATTATGGAAGAAGCTTTAACTGAAACTAAAAGAATGATAGATTTACAACTTTTTCATGGGAAAATATATATTAATCCCTCTTTTAATAAAAATTATCAAAAATTTTATTTTTTAACAAATGAAAATATAAATGAATATATGCAACACATTGATTTTAAACAAAAAGATAATGCACTAACAGTATTATCTAGTGGGGACCATGCTTTTAATTTAATTCATAATGGTATTAATAAAATAGATACTTTTGATATAAATTCATTGACAGAATATTATGTTTTTGGATTTAGAGTAGCAACTATATTAAAATATGATTATAAAGATTTTGAAACATTTATGAATAAAATAATTGGAAATGATGAAAATATAATTTCACTAGAAGAAATCTCACAACTTTTATATGATTTATTACCATTTATGGAAGAAAAATATAGAAAATATTGGAAAGAAGTAATTGATTATAATTATAGACAACAAAAAGGAATTTTATATCCAGCTAATTTAATAAATATGTTAACTTCATCAAATGGAAATTATAATAGATATAAATTAAATAATAATTATTTATTAACAAAGGAAGACTATAATATTTTAAAAAATAATTTATTAAAATCAAATATTACTTTTAAAAATGTTGATTTGTTTGATTTATCAAGCAACTTTAATTGTAAATATGATTTTATATTTTTATCGAATATTATCGATTATTTATATCTTTCATATGGTGAAAATTGGGATTATAATTATTTACAACAATTAATTGATAATTTAAAAAATTTATTAAAAGAAGATTCTTTACTTGCGCTTTCATATGTATTCAATTGTGAACTTAAAATAAAAAGAAATTCTTATTTATTTTTTAATTCAGTAGTTAAGTATAGTGATTTAGTAGATTCACAAGTTGTATTAGTACCTACAGGTATAAGAAATTGTGATACAAAATATAAAGATGGTCTAATTTTAGTAAAAAAATAAAAACTATTATTCAATAGTTTTTCTAATACTTAAACTTTTTGTAAAAACTTGTTCATTTTCTATTTCAAGTTTTTCTTTTATTAAAACCAAAACATTCATTCCATTAACAGAGTATGATGTTTCTTCGCCAATATATTTTCCAAATACTGAATTACCAAGAGGACTATTTATAGAAATTTCTTTTATTTCAGAGTCAAAACGAGCTTCAGATGCTACTAATTTGAAAGTTAAGCTTTCATGTTCTTCACCTTGATAGATTAATTCTGTACATATGGTATCACCAATATCAACTATGCCATCTTTATTATGCTTTTCGATAATCTCAAAATTGTCTAAAATTTCCATTTTGCGTCTTAGCGCAGATAAAAGTATTTCTTCTTTTCTTGTAATATCTTGTAAGTCGGTTGAACCCCAACCTTGTCTATCACTATTTTGTAGTGCCTCATTACGTTCTAGACGAATCCTATTTAATTCTTGCTTTGTAGCCTCAATATTTTTTATAAGTTCATTATAACCAGCTTGGTCTAATAAAGTTGTTTTTTCTTTCATGTTTACTTCTTCTCCTTCAAAAAACACTTGTATAATATATCATAAATTTTCTTCTAATGCAATAACTAATAATTAAATATATTGACTTTTATATAAATCAAGATTATAATACATTTAATCATTGTTGAGGGAGTGGTTTTTATGGAACATAATTTGTTTATTTTAAAATATGTTGAATTTAATTTTTGTTTTGTAAAAACTTTAATAAAGTAAGACAGATGTAAAACTTTTTATGTTTGTCTTTTTTTGTAGTGAGGTGGTATTTATTAATAATATAACTATAGAAAATTTAGTAACAAAACTTGATAAATATAACATCGATGAAATAAATATTATAAAAAAAGCATATGAATATGCAAATATACTTCACGAAGGTCAAATTAGACAAAGTGGAGAACCATATATAATTCATCCACTTAATGTTGCATATATATTAACAGAGTTACATGCAGATTGTGATACTATTTGTGCAGGACTTTTACATGATACTTTGGAAGATACAAATATAACTAAAGAAGATATTGCGCACGATTTTAATCAAAGTATTGCAAATTTAGTAGATGGTGTTACAAAATTATCAAAAATGAATTTTTCAACAAAGGAGGAGCAAAATTTAGCAAATACAAGGAAAATAATTACAGGAATTACAGAAGATGTTAGAATAATAATAATAAAACTTGCAGATAGATTACATAATATGAGAACATTACAATTTAAAAGTGAATTTAAACAAAAGGAAAATTCTATTGAAACTATGGAAATTTTTGTTCCGCTTGCTTATTATATAGGTGCTTATAGAATAAAAAGTGAATTAGAAGATTTATCTTTAAAATATTTAAAACCAGAAAAATATAAAGCAATTGAAGAAGTAAAAATGATTATTGAAGAAGAAAGTAGTAAGTGTTTAAATGAAATGCTTTTAAAAATTCAATATTTGTTAACCAATAAAAATATTCCAAATGAAATTAAAATAAGAACAAAAAATATATATGGAATATATAAAAGATTAAATGAAGGACATAAAATATCTGATATACATGATTTACATTCATTAAAGATTATGGTAGATGAAATAGATAATTGTTATATAACTTTAGGTATAATACATAAACAATATCATCCAATAAATAATAAATTTAAGGATTATATATGTAATCCTAAAACTAATATGTATAGAAGTCTTCATACTACTGTTTTTGGACCTGATGATAGATTGGTACAAACTCAAATAAGAACTTTTGATATGGATATGGTAGCTTCTTTTGGACTTACAGCTTATTGGAATATAAATAAGGATAATGCAAGGGAAAGCATGCAAGAAGCTTTAAAAACTAAATATCAATTTTTCGAATCTTTAGTAGAAATGGATTCAATGTTTGGAGATAATCAACAATTTGTAAATCAAGTTAAAAATGAATTGTTTTCTGATAAAGTATATGTATATACTACAAAAGGAGATATAATTGAATTACCAAAAGGTTCTACTCCAATTGATTTTGCTTATAAGATAGATAGTAATATAGGAAATAAAATGATAGGGGTATTTATTAATGATGAATATGCTCCAATAGATTATGTTTTGAAAAATAAAGATAGAGTTAGAATCATAACAGATGAGTTGTCTTTTGGGCCAAGAGAAGATTGGATTGAAAAAGCACATACAAGTTATGCAAAGAAGAAGATAAAGGAATTTAATAATGGATAATTTTACATAAGTATTCATTTTTAGAGGTGAAAAAATGTATAGTGTGTTATTAAGTGAATATGAAAAAGGAATGAAATTAGTAAATGATAAGTTAAAAAAAATTGTCAAGAAAAATTATAAGGCAGTTATTATTTCATGGGCATTTCCAACAGAACTTGACTATAAAAAATTTAACGAGGAATGGTTCGAAATAAATGGTAGAAGATATAATAAATATGTTGGTTCTTTGTTAGAATTGGGAATAGAAGAAAGTAATATTTCTATATTAAATTGTTATGATAAAAAAAGTATTCCTAATTTTAAGAAAATTATTGATGAGAGTAATATTATAATTATTACCGGAGGTAATCCTGAAATGTTATATAGTAAAATAACTCAAGAAACTGAAATACTATATACGCTAAAATATTATAAAGGGATAATTATAGGGTTTAGTGCAGGCGCTGAATTACAATTAAAGAGATATTTTATAACTGCTAAAAATAATTTTTATAAATATTTTGCTTTTTATGATGGTATTGGAATATTAAATGACCCTTTTTATTTTGATGTACATTCAACAAAAAATAGAAAGTATTTAAAAAAACTTCAAGATGTGGCAAATGAAAAAAAGAAAAATGTTTATGCAATTTTTGATGATGGCGCTATGATATATAATAGAAAATCAAATAAATTAGAAAAATTTGGAAATGTTTTAACGTTCGAACCTAAGGAACAAAAGTGAATTTAAAAATGTATTTTGTTGAGCATGAATTTCCTAAAATTACATATGATTAAAATTATTAAAAAATTATAAAACTAAAACAGGTTATAGTAGCAGTTATATTATAGATTTGAATGATATTTAATTAATATAAATTATAATAATTTTAATATCTTATTAAGAAAGGAGAATAAATTATGGAATTAAGAGATTTATATAATTCAAAAAAAATTTTGACAAATGAAACTATTAGAAAAGGTGAAAATGTACCAAGTGGAAGATATTATATTACTGTAGTAGTATTTATTGAGAATTCTGATGGTAAATTTCTTTTACAAAAACGAGTTTTAGAAAAAGATGGAAAATGGGCAACAACAGGAGGACATCCAAAATCAGGAGAAAGTAGTTTAGAAGGAATAGTTACAGAAATACAGGAAGAGTTAGGTCAAATTGTTAAACAAAATGAGTTAACATTATTTAAAACAATTAAAACTAATGATGACTTTGTTGATTTATATTATATGAAGAAAGATATTGATTTAAAAGATATTGTCATTCAAAAAGAAGAAGTTGATAGTGTTGATTGGGTAACAAGAGATGAAATAGAAAATTTAATTAATCAAGGAAAATTTTCAAAAAGTCATGAAGAATTTTATAAATATTGCTTAGATTTTTTAGATAATTAGTATTATTAGCCATCAATAAAAATTAGTCAATTATGAAAAAATTTATTAGGAGGTAATTCTATGATAATAACTATAAAAAATGAAAATTTGAGATTTGGAGTTAGAGTTGGTGCAATTATATTTAATAAAGATTTTAGTAAGATTTTTTTACAGAAACAAGAAAAATATGATTTTTATATGTTTCCGGGAGGAAGATTAGAAATTAATGAAGATACTAAAACCGCTATTGAAAGAGAACTTGAAGAAGAATTAGGTATTAAAGAAGACTTAAAATTAAAATATATTTGTGAAAGTTTTATTAAATTCCCAAAATCGAATTATCATGAAATAGGTTTTTACTATATAACTAATATAGATGAATCCAAATATGGATATGATAAAAATGTAAAATATAATTCGTTGGATGAAGAAAATGATGGAAAATCTACATTTGAATGGATACCTATAAATGAATTAAATGATATTAAAATTAATCTCGATTACTTAAAAGAAAAGATATATGATAATGATTCTATTTTCAATGATAAAATAGAAAATATAATTTATAGAGAGTATAAATAATATTTCTATAATTTATTTATGAATTTAAGAAAACTTATGAACGAATAAAGTTATATAGTGCTTGACTATTATAACTAATAATTATAAAATAATTTGATAAGAGGTGATAATATGATTTCAGATATAAATCTAAACTTATATAGAATTTTTTATATTTGCTCTAAATCAAAATCATTTGTCGAAGCATCTAGTCGATTATGTATTTCACAACCTGCAATAAGTAAGCAAATAAAAAAATTGGAAGAATTACTAGATACAAAATTGTTTTATAGAAATTCAAATGGATTAGTATTAACCAATGATGGTAAGGAGTTATTAAAATATATTGATAAATCATATAATTATTTACTTGCAGGAGAAAAAGTAATAAAAGATAATAAGAATATGGATAAGGGATTAATTATAATCGGTGCTCCTGCACATATTGCTTCATTTTATCTTTTAAAGTTTATAGAAGAATATAGGGATGACCATCCAAATGTACTTTTTAGAATTATAAATGGTAGTACAAGCGAATTAATAAAAAATTTGGAGGAGCATAAAATTGACTTTATAATTGATAGTTCCCCGATAACAATTGTAAACAATGAAATGAAATGTGAACCTTTAACTTCTTTTGAAACATGTTTAATAACTTCTGCTCAAAATAAGAATTATGAATTTGCATCTCATAAATACATAATGCCATACGAAAGAAGTTCAATAAGAAAAAATTTAGAAAAAGAACTTGAAAAGTATAATATAAAACTTAATGTAATATTGGAGGTTGAAACAACTGACTTAATAATAAGTTCTGTAAAAAAAGGTATAGGATCAGGATATGTAGTAAAAAAAGCAGTTGAAAAAGAATTAAAAAATGGTGATTTAAGTGAACTTAGAACACAGTATAATTTACCAAGACTTGAATTAAATTTGCTATATTTTGATGACTATTTAAGTAACCTCGCAAGATTTTTTATAAAAAATTATATAAAAAAATAATTTTTTTTATTATAATATATAACCAAAAGTTATAAATATATGAATATAATATAATTTGAAATTAAGCAATTTATGATAAAATATTTATCAGGAAAGGAAAAATATAAATGGAATCTAAAATATCATTAATTGCAATTGACATAGGTGGCACGCTATTGAGTGATGATAATACAATTACATTAGAAAACATTGATGCAATTAAACTTGCAAAATTAAAAAATATTAAGATTGTTTTGGCAACAGCAAGAGAATTTTCTTCGACAAAATATATTAGTAATCAAATAAACTGTGACTATGGGATATTTAGTAATGGCAGTCATTAGATATAAAAAATAATATATCATTAAAAATTTCTTTTTTAAAAATAGAAGCAGTTTTAGAAATTTATAATTATTGTAAAGCTAACAATTTATACATACATTTAAATCAAGAATTTTGCGAAGTTTCAGAAGAAATGAATTATTTCAATTTAAAGCACCATTTACTAAATGAAAATTATAGTGATGATTTGAAAAATAATTGCTATTTAATTAAAAATCTAGAAGAATATATAAATTGTAATACATTTACTAAAATTGTAATTGTTTCAGAAAATAGTCTTGAAAATCATTTAAAAAGTTTAAAAAACATATTAGAGAAATATAATTTATTCATTACTGAATATAATACTAATTTATATGAATACATTTTAAATAAAACAATTAACTATATAGAAATAGGAAAACATAATAATACAAAGGCGATTGGAATACATGATTTGGCAGAGAAATTACAAATTCCGTTAGATGAAGTACTAGTAATAGGTGATGGAGAAAATGATATAAATATGTTTAAAATGTTTAGAAATTGTGTTTGTATGAATAATGGTATTTTTGATGTGAAATAACTGGCAGGGTATGTTACCACAAATGACAATAATCATTCAGGAGTTTCTGAGGGAATAAAATACTATTTGAAAAAGGGGTGATATAACATGATAATTGCAGTTGAGGGTATGGATGGAGTAGGAAAAACAGAAGTGTCAAAGCATATAAGAGATAGATTTAATTTTAAATTTATAGAAAAACCATTGCATTATTTTTACTCAGATGGATCTGATAATCAATATAATGATTTAATGAAGGTAGCAACTAAAATGTATGATATTAATGATAATATGATTAAATCTTGGTATTTTAGTTTAGGAAATATATATGCTGCTAGAATGTTTAAAAATGAAGATGTAGTTATTGATAGACATTTAGTTTCAAACTATTATTGGAATGGAGATTTAGATAGTGAACCGATATTTGATGCATTAATAAAATGCTCTGGAGTTCCAGATTTAACAATATTGCTTTACGCTAAGCCGGAAACTAGAATTGATAGAATGAAAAAAAGAAATCCTAATGATCCGGATTTATATGATATGGATAAATTAGATGATGGTTATAATAAAATGATTTACTTTTTAAAAAAATTTAATTTGCCATATGTTCTTATAGATACTGATGATAAGAGCTTAGATGAAGTTAATAAAATAGTTGATACAACAATCTTGGAAATAAAGCAAAATAATAAAAGACTAATAAAAAAGTAAATTTAGACAATTTAATTTTAAAAGGTTATAATATTAATATATTTATATAAAAAAGAAAGAAGGAATTAAGATGAATGAAGAAAAGTTAAAATTAAATAAAAAAGGATATGAGGATTATTTAAAAGAATTAGAAAAGAAAGAGAAGGAACTATCTGCAGTAAGGTTGTATAAAGGAACAGATGCAATATACCAAGGTGATAATTGGCATGATAATCCAACATTATATCAAACAGAAGCAAAAGAAAGAACTTTAATGGCAGAAATTGCAAAAATGAAGCAAAAAATAGAAAATATAGAAATTGTAGAAAATTTTGGGGATGAAGAATTGGTAGATATTGGTGACATAGTAGTTGTAGAAACAATTTTTTCTGAAAATGATACAGAGACAAATACATTTAAGCTTGTTGGTACTAATCCAGATTTTTCAAAAGAAATTCGAGAAATCTCTATCAACAGCCCACTTGGAGCAGCAATTTACCATAAGAAAGTCGGCGAAAAATCAAGTTACAAGGTACAAAATAATATTTTTAATATTGAAATTAAATCAAAGCAAAACGAGCTAGAAGAAGAACAAACACAAGATAAAGATCCAGTTTTGAAAAAAACAAAATAAAGGAATTATTATGGAAATATTAAGCCCAGCAAGTAATCTTGAACATATAAAGGTTGCTATTGATGAGAAGGCAAACGCCGTATATGGTGGTTTAAAGAAGTGGAATGCCAGAAATAAAGCAATTAATTTCACAACAGATGAATATAATTATTTAATTGATGAATTACATAAAAATGGCATTAAATTTTATTTGACATTAAATGTTTTAATGTTAGATGAAGAAATTTCTGAAGTAATAAATTTTTTAAAAAATAATAAATTACCAGATGCTTTTATTGTAACAGATATTGGATTAATTAATGAACTTTATAAAGATTTTCCACAAGTCCCATTACATTTTTCTACACAATTTGGAATTCATAATCTGGATGATATAGAATTTATAAAAACATTAAATGGTAAAAGAGCAATTCTATCAAGAGAGCTTACATTAGAAGAATTGGATAAAATGAAAAAAAATACTGACATAGAGACAGAGTGTTTTATATGGGGCTCACAATGCCTAAGTTTTTCAGGATTATGTTTTTTTGGAACTTTAATAAATGGTGGAGGTGGAAATAGAGGTAAGTGTATTATTACATGCCGAGACATTTATTCAATTAATAATAAAAAGGGCAATTACTTATATGTTCCAGATATGGATTGTATTAATTTGATAAGTAAATTAGATGGTATTGATTGTCTAAAATTGGAGGGGAGAAGAAGAAACCCCAAAGAAATTAAGCAAATTCTTAACCAAATTAATAATGGAATAAGGTCAAAACAAAATAATGGATATTTATTTGGAGTTAATATAAAAAATAATGGTTTATATGAAGATATTAATTCAAGAACTAAACCATTTATGAAAGCAATGGATTTAGAAAATATTAATAATGATGACATTTGCGTATTATATAAAGATGATAAGCCTATTGAATTTTCTACTGATTATACGAATGAAAATGTAATGTATATTTTTACCGAATTAAAAAAACCTTATATTATAAATAAAAAGAATTTATGTATAGACTTACAAATAAGTGATAAAAATGTAGTACAAGAAATTCTGTATATGAATTATAAAGGAGATGGTAATACATTTTATGGTGAAGAAAAAAGTCTAGTAGAATTCGATTTAAATAAATTTATTTATAATATTGAAAAAATAAATCCAAGTATAAATATATATAAAATTAAGTATAAAAGACATAATCCTCAGAAAATATTTATTAATAAGAATACATATAATGAATTATTTAATTATATTATTAATGATTGTAAAACAAATAATAATGATATTTCATCTAGTAATATGTCAATTAGCAGAATGTATTTAGAAACAAAAAAGGAAAATGTTGTAGAAGAATTTATTGATGATCCGTTTATAAAGATAATATATGATATAGAGACTGTGAAAAAATTAAAAGAAATAAAAAAAATAGTTGATAAATATAGTGATAGAATAATTTATAAATTACCATTGTTTAACTGGAAAAGTGAAAAGTTAGGTGAATATCTAAAATTTTTAGAAAATAAAGAAATTATGTTTACTAGATTTTCACAAATTTATTTATGCAAAAATATGAGATTCAAGAAAAAATTAATTGATTATACCGTTTATGTATGGAATAAGAAATCATTAAAATATTTAATAGATAATGGAATAGAAGAATTTACATTATCACCAGAATTATCATATGAGAGAAATAAACTAATATTTAATGATACTAGCAATCAAGCAATAATAGCAGGTAGATTACCTTTAGTTTATACTAGAAATTGCTTTGGACATTTATTTGGATGTAAAAATTGCATTAATAATCAATCTAAATTAAAAGAGATAAAAAATGAAGACAAAAATTTAGATTTTGAAATATATTGCAATGATGATTATAGATATATTCTTAATAAAGAACCTATTTTAAATGATTATTCAAAAGTAAAATTGGCATCAACTACAAAATTTAGATATGTAGTATCTAATGAGACAATAAACGACTTAAATATATATATTGAATGTTTTAAACAAAAAAATTATTATAGCAGATTAAAAAACTATTCATATTGGAAAAATTCCTATGAATGTAACATTTTAGAAGGAAAGGAATAATATGAAGACAAAAAGTATTTGGGGGAAACCACCAACCAGATTATATAAATTGATAAATCTAGCAAAAGAAAAATGGGGAACTAATTTTTCAGCATGTATTGTTGGGTGTTCAGATGGAAAATTTTTAATGCCATTTGCAAGAAAAAAAATTAAGGTAACAGGATATGATATTGATGATATTGCATTGTATGGTGGTTATAAGGATTTTCCAATAGTGTATAAAAAGGTAAAATATGATTATAAACCCAATTTTGTTTCTAAAATTTATAAATTAGAAAGTAAAAGAGTTTATGGAATTATTGACCGATTAGAAAAAGAAAACCTTACTAAATATGCCACAATTGAAAAAAGAGATTTTTATAGGAATGTTCCTGATAAAAAATATAATGTTGTTTTTACAAGTTGTTCTTTACATTATAGTGCGAACAAGGATTTTTCATTAAAAGATAAGACAATTAAGTTACAAGATATTGTTAGTAAAGATGGATATTTATATATTGATTATATGATGGCAATAGATGAAAAAGATGAAATAAATTTTCCAAGAGAAAAGTTTTATAGAAAAAATGAGATAATAAATTATTTTAATTCAGATTGGGAAATTATTTCATTCAGAGAAAATCATAGTCCATCATTTGAAGGGGCACATGTTGATTGCACAAAAGATCACTTTCATAGATTTGGTTATTTACTTGCAAGGAGAATAAAATGATTGAAAAAGAAATATGTTGGAATATTACAGCTGGATGTAACCAAGCATGTAAGTATTGCCATAGATTTTTAAATATCAAAGATTTAACAACAAAAGAACAAATAATAATATTAGAAAATTTAAAGAATTCAGGAGTAACTAGTATTACATGGACTGGTGGAGAGGCACTTTTAGTAAAAGATATAGAAAAATTATTGGAAAAATCTTATGAATATGGTATAAAAAATAATATAATAACTAATGGAAAATTATTAACACATGATAAAATTGATAAGATATATAAATATGTTGATAGTATAACTTTATCTATTGATTCAGTAAATAATGATATAAATGATAGTTTAGGTAGAGGAAAGGAACATTATGCTGAAATAAAGGATATATTAGACTATATAACATACAAGGATTATAATGTAAAAATTAGAATTAATAGTGTTATATGTAAAAATAACGCTGATACTTTTTCTGAAATGGTTGAATTTTTAAATAATTATAGGATACATAGTTGGAGAATTTTTAAATTTATGCCTTTAAGAGAATTAGCAAAAAAAAATAAAGATTTATTCGATATAGATATGGATAAATATGAGTCAATAATAAAATATATAAAAAGTAATTCAAATATAAAACAAATCGATACTAGAATAGAAAAAGATATGGAAAAAAAATATATATTAATTTTAGCAAATGCCGATATTGTTATTACTGAAAATGGAAAAGATAAAGTTGTTGGTAATGCATTAAATGATTCGCTAAAAAAATATTTAGGTGGAGTTGATTGAAGTGAAAAAGAAATCTTGGTATGAAATATATTTGAGTGAAATTAATGAAAAAGGAACAATGTTAAATTATGTAAATGATAAAATAATTACAAAAAAAAATTTAATAAATTTGATAAAAAAATATTCCCCAAATAGAAAAATTATTGAATCAGGGTGTGGAACTGGAATATTATCAACTTATTTAGCCTCATTGGATTATGATGTAATCGCAATAGATATTGATAAGGAAATACTTGGATTGTCAAAAAAAATATCAAAAGAATATGGAGCAAAAAATAAACCAAAATTTAAACAAGATTCAATTTTAGAACTTAATTTTAAAGAAAAAGAATTTGATGTTTCATTCAGTAACGGAGTTTTAGAACATTTTTCTGACAATGATATAATTTTAACAATAAAAAAACAATTATGTATTGCAGAAACTGTTATTGTTGGAATACCGACCAAATATTTTAACGACGATGAAGCAATGTATGGAGACGAAAGATTTAAGAGTATTAAATTTTGGAGAGATATAATAAAAAAAGCAGGTGGTACAATTGTTGAAGAAAAGTCATGCCATTTTTTAAGAAAATATCAAATCCTATTTGATTTTAAAAAATATTTTAGACCATTTCCATATCGTATATTTGTAATTAAATAAAAACTAAATCTCTGGGAGCAACTCTTTTAATTTTACAATTTTATCAGATAATAGTATCTCACAATCTAAATTATCATGATTTAATTGGTAGATTTGCTCTCGGCATTTTCCACATGGTGATATAATTTCATTGCCATTACAAACCGCTACTAGTTTTGTTATTTTTGTATCATTATTATCTAACATTTTTGCAATAGCTGCTGTCTCGGCACAAAAACCTACATTACAAGTTGTTTTTAAACATAATCCGGTATATATATTGTTTTTGCTTGTGATACATGCAACAGCTACTTTACCATATGATGATTTGCTATTTAGGGCTATTTCTTTTGATGATTTTTTTGCAATTTTTAAAAGTTCTTCAAAGCTCATATAAATTCCTCCATATCACATTATACCAAAAATAAATGAATAAAAATATATATTGAATAATATTTTTTATATATGTTTTCTAATTGAATAAAAAAGTTTAATTTGAATAGTGGAATTAATAATAATTGTTAAAAGTGTGATATAATATGAAATATAAAGAGGAGGAAATAATTATGGGACAAATTGAAAGAGAAATTAAATTATTAAATGTTGATGTAATGAAAATTAAAAGCATATTACATGAAAAAGGAATAGAACCAAAAGGAAAATATATACAAGATGTTTATACATATGATTTATTAACTGTGGATGGTTTTTACAAGAAATATATTGAAGAAATGATAAATAATCATGATAATAGAGGCTTTTTAAAATTGATTAAAGAGATAAAACCATGCTTTGATAAAGAAGATATTAAAACTATAAATGATGTTTTAGGCTGTGATGACATATTAGATTATATTAATAGTAGCAATTGTGATTATAATAAATTACTATCTGAAAAATTAATAAAATTGATGAAAAAAACGGAAGATAATTTCAGCAAATGGATAAGATTAAGACAAACAGGTGATGAAACAACTATTACAATTAAAAAAATTGTTGATAGTAAAGGGGAATATGAACTAGATGCTGTTGAAGAATTGGAGTTTAATGTTCCTGATATTGAAACAGGGAAAGCATTTTTAGAGGATCTAGGGTACTTTTTTGCAAGACATCAAATAAAGATGAGGATTGCATATGATTATAAAAATACAGAAATTGTTATTGATAAATGGCCTATGTTAAATCCATATGTAGAAATTGAAGGCCCAACAGCAGATGAAATAAACGAAGCTGTAGAAATGTTAGGTTATAATGTAGAGGACGCTATTGTAATTAATACAGATGATGTTTATTTAAAAGATGGGATAGATATATATGATAATGAACATAGAGATTTATCATATAGTGAGGATGAGAAAAAAGAAGTAGCAAAATATATGGAGTAGCTTTATGAGTGCTTATGTAGAATTTGATTTAAAAAAATTTGAACAGAATTTAAAAGAATTAATAACTAAAGTTCCAGATATTAAATTCATTTTTCCTGTAAAGTGTTGTAATAATGAGAAAATTTTAGAGCTTGTTTCAAAATATGAATATGGTTTTGATATATCAAATATAAATGAGTATAATATAATAAAAAAATATTTGAATGGACACTTTTTGAGTTGTAGCAGTCCAATGTCATATGAATTAGAATCTATTAATTATAAAAATATAAAAATTGTAGCAAATAACTTGAGCTCTTATTTAAAAGGTAAGGGATTAAGAATTAATTTAAATGGAAATGAAAAGTTTGATAAAAGCAGGTTTGGTGAAGATTATACTATACTAAGTAATTCTGTAAAAGAAGAGTTGACTTATATTCATTTGCATAATTCCGATCATAAAAATAGTGAAAAATGTAATGATATATTAGATGAAATAAAAAAAATTATATCTTCTTTTCCAAATTTAAAATGTATTGATATTGGAGGACATTTAGAGGATTTGAGTTTTAAAAGTGGTATTGAATATTTAAAAAAAATGCGTAGCATTATACCAACAGATATTGATATTATTGTTGAAGCAGGTGATTTTCTTTTTAAAAATTGTGGAAAATTATTTTGTGAAGTGATAGATGTAAGGGATAATAAAATAAGTCAAACTGTTACTTTGAATTTTTCTAAAATGGCAAACCAAAGATGGGCTTACCCTATATATCATGAATCAGAGAAAAAAGAACTTGTAGATACTATTTTCTATGGTTGCTCATGTTGCGAAACAGATATTTATTTAGAAACTAAATCAAGAAGATTAAAAAAAGGAGATAAGTTAATATTTCAAAATATTAGCCCATATTCGTATCAATGGGATACTGAATTTAATGGTATCAATAAAATTAGATATGATTTCAAAAATTAATATTATTTGTTTTGATTAAATAATAATGTGTCTTATAATAATTGCCACTTATATTCTCAATAAAAGATATTTTACTGGTATCTTTTTTTATATCAAAGTTATAAATTTTGAAAAAATTTTGATTTTAGTTTATACTAGAAGCATATATAAGAATAAGTTTTTTATAAAATATTTTTAATTACATATTAATTTGACTAATCATTTAAAACATATTATAATCTCAACTTAAACACTTTTTAAAAAGCAAAATCTCTCAAACTCAGTATTTAAGCTGAATTGAGAGATTTTT
>CANRFG010000009.1 GCA_947629815.1 uncultured Bacilli bacterium | reverse complement strand
TTTATCCAAGATTTTCATCTTGGATTTTTGGCATATTTTTTTATTATATATTTTTGCTTTAATTTCCTATTATACAAGAAAAAAAGCATATTTCTATGCTATAAAACCTATTATTAATCCTGATAAAGCTCCTATCAAGTAAAGAAGTAATAGTATCTTTATATTTTCTTTTAAGTTTTTATTTACTTTGAAAAGAACTAATAACGCTACTCCACTTCCTGTTAGTAATCCTGATATCATTGAGCCAAATGTTATGACATTACTTAAATATAATTCTGTTATTATAACACTTGATGCACAATTTGGTATTAATCCTATTAAACTCGATAATATTGGACCTAAAAATTGATTTTTAAGTATTATATTTCCTAAATTTTCTTCACCTATAAAATATATTATTGTATTTAATATAAATGAAATTAATATAATGAATAATGTTATATTTAATGTATGTTTTATTGAAGATATTATTATTCCATTTTCACAATCACAATGTTCATCTTCACAAAAATCATGTATATGTTCTTTTTCTTTTTTTCTAAATATTAAGTCTATTATAAAACCACTTATCATACCAATTAATATTTTTATTAATAGTATTTTTATTATTAAACTTATTTCTACTCCTTCAGATATTAATAATGGTAACATTTCATCTGAAGTTGATAAATAAACTGATATAAGTGTACCTAATGTTATTATTCTTGTTGAATAAAAATTAGTAGCTGAAACTGAAAATCCACATTGTGGGAATGCTCCTAATATGCTTCCTACTATTGGTCCTAATTTACCTGACTTTTCTATTATATTTTTATTTTTTTTACTAAGTTTATGCTCAATAAATTCTAATATTAAAAATGTTATAAATAAAAATGGTAATAGTTTAATGGCATCTATTAATGTTTCTATAATAACTTCTTTCATAGTTAGCCTCCAAATACATAAATAATAGCACAAAAATAATTTTTGTACAAGTTATTAGTATTTTTAAGGATTCAAATTTTTATTTACTTTTATTTTTCATACTAACTTTTCTATTAATTCAAGACCAAAGTAAGTCCAAGAAAAATAAAAACCATTGAAAATCAATGGTTAATAACTAATTGGTGACCTGTACGAGATTCGAACTCGTGAATGCATGCGTGAAAGGCATGTGTGTTCAGCCACTTCACCAACAGGCCAAATAAAATGGCGCCCAATGTAGGACTCGGACCTACGACCCTACGGTTAACAGCCGCATGCTCTACCAACTGAGCTAATTGGGCAATTAAGAAATGGCGCCTGATGTAGGACTCGGACCTACGACCCTGCGGTTAACAGCCGCATGCTCTACCAACTGAGCTAATCAGGCAAAAATGGTGGACCTGGTAGGACTTGAACCTACGACCCCACGCTTATCAAGCGTGTGCTCTAACCAACTGAGCTACAAGTCCAAAACAATATGACTATTAAAGTATACATTATTTTTTGTTTTTTGACAATACTTTTTTTGCTTTTTTTATAATTTATTATATTTTATTAAATATAGAAATATGAAGAAGAATCAAAATTAAATTCGATTCTTCTTCACTATATAATTATTTTATTTCTATTAATTCATATTCACGAGTTCCAAATCCAAGTTCTGAAGAAGCTTCTATTGTATGAACTCCATGTAATGATTCTATTCTTTCTATTAATTTTTGTTTTCCTAAATCTTGTGAATTATAAACAATATCTAGGCATGCTTGGTCTATTGCAATTGGGTCTGTTGATGCTAAAATACCTACATCTTTCATACATGGTGCAGAAGCATTTCCATCACAATCACAATCAATTGAAATGTTTTTCATGATATTTATATATACAATATTTCCTTTAAAATAATCTACAACGCTTGAAGCAGAATCAGCCATTGCTTCTAAAAATTCATCTTGTTTTGGTAAATTATCCCATAGTTTAGTTTGGTCATCTGTTCTTCCTGCTGTATGTATAAAAGTTTTTCCTCTTGATGAAGCACAACCAATAGATAATTGTTTTAAAGCTCCACCATATCCTCCCATTGCATGTCCTTTAAAGTGTGATAAAACTAACATGGAATCATAATTTGCCATATTTTTACCAACATAATTTTTTTTAAGTACTTTTCCATTTGGAATATCAAGAACTAAATCAGGTCCTTCTGCATCCATTAAATCAAATGGAAAGTATTTATCCCATTCATGTTCTTTTATTAATTTTTTATGTTTTTCTGTTGAGTTTCTTGCTCCTTCGTAAGCTGTATTACATTCTACTACTGTTCCATTTAAGTAATTAATTACATCTTTTACAAATTCTGGTTTTAAATAATTTTTATTTCCTTGTTCTCCTGAATGCATTTTAACAGCTATTTTACCAGTTAATTTCTTACCTACTGATTCATATGCTTTAATAATATTTTCTGGAGTTATTTCTTTAATAAAATATACTTTTGCTTTTTCCATTTTCATTTTTCCTTTCATTTTACTTCTATTTTATTATAACATAATTTTTATTTTTTAAATCATAATTTATATTTTAATAAATCTACTTTAAAATTAATAACTTCTATTCCATCTTTTTCTAATTTTTCTTTTTGCTTTTCTATTCCACCAAAAGCAAAGTTACTAGATAGTTTTCCTTTACTATTTACAACTTTATAACAAGGATATTTATATTCATCTTTATTGTTGTGTAGAATATTACCAACTACTCTAGCAAGATTTTTATTACCAAGATATTCTGCTATTTGAGAATATGTTACTACTTTGCCTTTAGGTATTGTTAATAAATAATTATATACTTTTTCTTTCATTATATGACTCCATTTTATTTAAATCTATTTCAAATTCAGCATTTCCAAAAAACTCATCATTGCAATCTTTAAATTGTAATTTAAATATTATTTTATTATTTAATCTGTAAACATCAATAAACATCGATGTATCTACATAAGTAACATCATTAATAACAACATAATTATCAATTATATTATTTGTATTTATATTTTTTACTTCATAATTTTTAATATTATAATAATTTGAAATAGGTTTATTTATAATAAAATGCAAACAATATACATCACTATTTATATTTCCTTTTATAAATATTTCTAATGCTTTAATATTTTTAGTATTTTCCTTTGAGTTTTTATAACTCTTAACATCTACAGTTTTGATTTCTATATTCTCATTTATAACTTCAATATTTTTAGCAAACTTAAACATATAACCAACTCCAATTAAATATTTTTTAATATCGTTTACATTATACCATATAAATTAAATCCTCGTTATATAAAACGAGGATTATAATTACTTATGTTTAGAAATTATTCTATCAAATACTGCAAGAACAGATGGTAATAAAAATAGTATTAATATTGTTGAACATATAGTTCCAACACATAGTGTGATACAAATTTTTGATGTAATATTTGATGAAAAGATTCCTACTATAAATGTTACAATTGTTAAAATAGATGCTGAAGTTAATATAGTATGTATTGATTTATTATAAGCGTTTATAATTGCTTCTTTTAAATCAAGTGACTTTCTACTTTCTAGGTAATATGATGTATATACAATTGCATAGTCTATAGTTGCTCCCATTAATATACTTTGAACAATTAAAATAGCGATGAAATAAACAGTACCTCCTAAAAGTGATAAGAATCCCATTGTTGTATATACTGCGCATTGTATTAATAATACTAATATAAGTGGAATTATTAATGATTTAAATGTTAGCGCAACTACTACAAATATAGCAAGCATAGTTAAAATAGAAATAAAATTAAATTCTTGTTCAAATGTTTTATTCATTTCATATGCCATAGCTGAATCTCCTATTACATATGAATTTTCATAATCTTTTAATTTGTCTTTTAAATCTTTTATAAAGTTAAATGTTTCTTCACCTTCATTATCAAATTCAGTATTTATAACAATCCTAGAATATTCTTTTCCAACAAGTAAATTTTTAGAATCATCAATTGTTTTTTCACTTTCTATAATTTTATTTTTAATATCATCATCTATAAATGATGTAAATCTACTATCATTTAATATATCAGTATTTAAAAATTTTATCATTTGTTCTATTGTTAAAGTCCATTTTTCATCATAATTATTTTGACTTCCATAATACATATATAATAGTTCTATTGTGTTTTTATCTAATTTATCTGTAAAACTATGTAATGTTGAGTACATTTCTTCTTTTGTGTATTTTGTATTATTTAAACTTGAAATCATAATATTATGTACTGTTTTTAAACTTGATTTTGATTTTTCATCTATACTTTTTGAATAAGTATTATTATTTAATACATCATTTAACATAAATTCAACAAATGTTTTTAATGAAATTGTTTGATTTGGATATGTATAAGTTGATGTATATAATCCATATAGTAAAGCTATATTATTTTTATCTATATTAAATAATGAACTTAAATTATCACTACTATATTTTGTATTATTTAAAGTTGAATTCATTATTGTTTTTAATAATGTTAAATTACTTATAATATTTTTATCTAAATTTTTTGACAACATTTCATTATCTTTATTATCTAATATAAGATTTATAAATTCAATTGGAGTTAATTTTAAACTAGTATTTTTAGATACATAAAGTATGTAAATATTTTTTATATTATTTTCATCCATTCCTATAAAATTAGATAGTTGTTTATAGTCGTAAGATGTTTCATTTACTCCACTTGTCATTATATTATATAGTTTTAGTGTATCAGCGTTTTCACTATTTTTAATAACTATACTTATAAAATTGATAGGTGACATTTTATAATTATCATTATTAGTCATGAAATCATTTCTATCAAAATTTGGAGTATTACTATAATAAAGCATTAATATATTATTTACTGCATCTTCATTTATTCCAAATGAACCAAATAAATTATATAATTCTTTAGAAGTCATATCTTTTGTAATTATATCTTTATTACTAAATGTATTTAACATTTTAATATTTTCTACTACATTTGAATCTAAAGTACTTGAATATGTTTCATCTGTTACTATGTTTTCTAATACAAATTTAGAAAAATCATATAAAGTTAATTTTTCATCTATATTATTTATTGAAATATAATATGTAAATAAACTATCTATTAGTGATTTATCAATTCCAAATAAATTAGATAATTCACTACTAGTCATTTTTGTTTGTATTAATGTTTTATTTGTAAATTTTTCAATATTTTTTAAATTTGATAAAGTTTTTTCATCAATACTACTTGAATATTTTTTATTTGTTAAAACATCATTATTTATAAATTTAATAAATTCAGGTATCGTTAATTTTAAATTATTGTTTTTAGAATTATAGTAAACTAATATATCATTTACACTTTCTTTATCAATTCCTAAAATATTTGAAATTTCATCTTTTGTTAGACTTTTATTTATTAAATCTTTTTTAACAAAATATTTAAGTTTATTTATATTATTTTTTATATCACTATTTATCATATCATTTATATTTTCATTGTTATAATTAGATTCTATAAAATCTATTAATTGTTCAAATGTCATTTTGTTGTTTTCTTCTTTATTATAGTATTTATAATATATTATTTTTAATAGATAATCATCTATATTTACATCTGAATTAAAATCTTGTAATTTTTTATTTAATTCATTGTAAGGTAGTTTTTCATTTATTGTATTGCTATAACCAAGTACTGATTTTATTTTATTATTTTGTTCTAATTCATTTAATAGTTTACCTATTTTTTCTTCGTTTTCATTTTTATATACAACTGCTATTTGATTTGATTTTCCAAATACTTTTGATATTTCATCTACTTGTGAAAATGTGTATGAAATTTGTAAATTTCCTTTTAGAAAATAACTTCCTACAAATATTAAAACAAATAATATATTTAATGGATATCTTAGTTTATGGCTTAAATTTCCTAGTTTATTTAATTTAAAATTAAAACTTTTCTTTTTTGTTTTTGTTATTAATTTATCAAATATTAATATAAGTGTTGGAAGAACAAAGAATATAGTAATTAAACTAAATAAAACCCCTTTAGCAAGTACTAATCCTAAATCTGCTCCTATTGTAAAACTCATAAATACTAATGTAATTAGACCAACAATAGTTGTTATAGAACTACTTGATATAGATTTAAAAGCGTTATATAAAGCATTTTTCATTGCTTTTACTTTATCTTTTTCTTTTTGTTTTTCTTGTCTAAATCTATTCATTAACATAATTGAATAGTCCATCGATAAAGCCATTTGTAGAATTGCTGATATTGAATTTGTTATATTTGATACACTATTAAATATTATGTTTGTTCCACTATTTAGTATTACAGCCATGAATATAGCGACTAAAAATAAAAATGGTTCTACATATGATTCACACATTATTATTAGAATTACAACTGCGCAACTTATTGCAGTAACTGGAATCCAAAGTGGTAATATATCTGTATTATCTAACGCTATATCACCGTTTGTATATATTTCATAACTTTTATATTTTTCCATTATTTCATCATAGACTTTACTTGCTGTTTTTGAATCTGCTTTATCATCTACATTTATTAAATATAATGTGTAATCATCTTTATTATAGTCTTCTGTATTATCGTAAGTAACAGATGATACATTTTTTATATTTTTTAATTCTTCACATATTTTTTGTTTTTCTTCTTCATTTAAACCTTTGAACATTAAATTAAATGAACTTGAATTTTCTATGTTTGAAAATTGTTCTTCCATTATGTTCATTCCTATTTTTGTTTCTGATGTATTTGGTAAATATTTTGTCATTTCATCATTTATATTTACCTTATTTGAAAAGAAAATTGACACTGCTGTAAATAATATAAATACTCCCAATACAATATATCTATTATTAATAGTGAAATTAATAAATTTTTTCATAACTAACATCTTCCTTCTAAATAAATATATTTAAAAACATAGTTTTTAGTATAATACTAATTAAAAAAAATTACAATAAATTTGTAATCTTTTTTAATATATATTGTTTATATTTTTTTCTAATAATATAGTGTAATATACCTTTTTATAATTAGAGTTATTTTAAAATTATGTTTTTTTCATAATTTGATAAATAATTATCAATTAATATTAATTTTTCATTTTCTATTTTAAAAACTGATACTTCTGGTATTTGTATATCATCTGATTTTTCTAGTATATTTGTCCTATAATAATATAATTTATCATCTCTTATTTCGTATGTTCCATTTGAATTTTCTAAAGTATATGTATCTATTTCATTATGTGATTTTCTTTTGTAATAAAATACTTGTAATGATAAATTGAATTCATATTTTAATTTATAATCAGTACTATAACCATCTAACAATACTACTTCTAACTCGAAATCTTTAACATTATCTAAATTAGTTTTCCAACCATTTAAACTATGTATAGACTTTAAACTTCCTAATTTTTTACTATATTCTGTTATTTTATTTTCGTAACAATAATCTCCTTCTGTTACTTGATAAGAAATTGTACTATAAAATATATTATTTTTTATTGAATATTCTATTATAGAAAAATTATCTTTTTCATTATAGTAATAAATTGTATTGTTACAACTAGAGTATTTAAGTGTTTTTAAATATTTTTTTACTTCATTTTCAAGTATAGTAGAATTTCTTAAATTTTTAAATGAATAACTTCTATCATTGTTTTTAATCATAAATGACATTTTTGGAATACCTAAATTTATATTTGTATTAACATAGTTTACTTTTTTTATATCGTATCCTAATGAGGTATTTCTAAAAATTATGTATATTATAATAATTAACAATAAAATTAAAATAACAATTAATTTTTTTATTTTTCTATTTGATTGTTTTTTTATTTCATTATTTAATTTTTCTAATTCTTCTTTAATGTTAATATCTTTGTTACTACCTTTTTGTCCAACTAATATATCTGCTACTTCTACATCTAATATTTTAGCAAGTTTTGGTAGTATTGTAATATCTGGTAAGCTTAATCCTCTTTCCCATTTACTTACTGCTTTATCTGTAACAAATAGTTTTTCCCCTAGTTCTTTTTGAGTTAAACCTTTTTCTTTTCTAAGTTCTAATATAAATTTTCCTATATTCATTTTTTCACCTCAAATGAATTATATCATAACAAACTTTTTTTTAACTCTACTATTAGTTTAGTATTAATTTTGCATATATATTTGTTGGCCTTGAATTAAATCATAATTTACAAGTTCGCTACTATCTAAATCTTCTTTATTCATATCAACTGCTGTTATTTGGCTATTTTCATATGTAGTGTAATAATAAATACCTTTATCAAGGTTACAACAAGAACTATAAATCGTTATTTCAAATTTATTTTCACCCATATGTACACAACCTCTTTGTTGATATACAGAACCTAATATGTGGAAAAACTGACTTATACTTTCTGATTCTGATTCTCCTGATAAGGAATTCATTTTTGTAAATGTTGCTTTAACAAATCTAGAAGCAGATGATAGGTCTCCTGGAAGGCCAAGTGCTCCCATTCCACGACTATATGTTTCTAAATTTAATTTTTTTGAAAAATTATTATTTGGTTTTTCTATAGATAAATTCATGTAATTATTTAAATTAAACATATGAATATCAAAGGTTGGATTATTTGTAAGTACTCCTACTTCATTATCATATATTTTTAGTCCTTCTTTTACACATTCAACTGTTATTGATGAGTTTTTATCGCTTATAATCCAATGTAATGGAGATGCAGGTAAATTTTCACTATAGTTTATTTTAGCGATATTTATTTTTTCTAGTAATTGTTTTGCTTCTTCTATGTTAGAACATTGTGATAAAACCCATGGAATAAATTCAAATGGAGCAATGTTATCCATATTTTCTTTTTCTTCTTTATAATCAGCATTGCCTGGAAAATTAAGTCCTGCCATACCTAATCCTTTTTCGTTAATTGCATCATAATAAAGTGGATAGTTATTTTCTACATAAGCCATTCCTATCATTGCATAATGTTTTTTAATTTCTTTTTGTTTTCTAAATTTAAATGGATAGTTTCTTGGAGTTATTGTAACTGTTTCTTTGTATGAATATTCTAAATCAAAGTTCCTTCCAAAATAATGGTCTTTTGTATTATATGTTATTGCAGTACACATATTTATTACCTTCTTTCTATTGTATAATTATATCATTGTAATATTGATTAGTAAATTATAAATTAAAAAAAGAATCATGTTAAACATGAAACTTTTATCATATACACTTTACAGATTTATATAAATTAATAACCTTAAATTTTTTTACTTTTAAGTAACCTTCTCATTTTTGGTACTAATAAACCATAAAATTTATCCTTTTTATCTAGTGTTAATTCACTTAATTGAGGATAATTTAAATCATTTCCAAATCTTAAATATATCAATTGTTTTTCATTATCATTTAAAGTATTTAAAACTTCATCTATCTGTTCTTTAGTATAGTCACTAAAATATTCATATATGGTTTTTAATTTTTTCTTTTCTTTTATTTCTATTTTTTCTTTTGTTGATTGTCCTAAGAGTTTTTTCATCTTTGGAACTAAAACATCATAAAATAAATGATATTCTTGATGTGTTAATTTACTAAAAAATTGTTCATGTAAATCATTTCCATATCTTAAAGCTAATAATTTTTTTTCATCTTCTGTTAAGTTACTTATCATTTCATTAACTTGCTCAATAGTATAATCACTAAAATAATTATATATTGTTCTCTTTTGTTTTTTTATTTTTGTTTTTTTTTGAAAATTCTCTATATTCTCTAATGATTTTTTTGGATTATCCATATAAACACAAAACTTTTTAATAGCTTTGGAATTTTTTATTTTTTTATAAGCTTTATATTCTATTTGTCTTACTCTTTCTCTAGTACAACCATATATTTTTGAAAGTTCATCTAATGTCATTGGATTTTGGTCATTAATACCATTTCTTAATATTAAAACTTCTGTTTCTCTAAAAGTAAGTCCACATTCAATAAATAACAATTTTATTTCTTCATTAAGTAAATTATTATTAACTTTTTCTTCGACAGAAATATCATCAGAAATAAATTCTTCTAATTCGCTATCATCACCTACTAATGAATTAATACTTACAATATTAGTAGTGTTTATTGCGCTTTCAAGTTGAGTTATTTTACTAACTTTTGTATCAAGCCTATCTGCTATTTCTTCCTTGGAAGGAGCTCTATTTAATTCTAATTCTAAGTCACTAACTGCATTTTTATATTTTCTTATTTTTTCACTACAATGAATTGGTATTTTTATTTCTTTTGATTTTTCATCGATAGCTCTTCTTATAGCTTGTCTTATCCACCAAATTGCATATGTTGAAAACTTATATCCTGCTGATGAATCAAATTTATCTATTGCTCTCATCAAACCTAGATTTCCTTCTTCTACTAAATCTTCAAATGTCATTGTATTAACACTATACCTTTTTGCAATACTTACAACTAATTTTAAATTTCCTAATATAAGTTTTTCTCTTGCTTTTTCATCACCATTTGATTTCTTAATAAATAGTTCTTTTTCTTCTTCAAAAGTTAATAATGGTAATTTAGAAATTTCTTTTATGTATGCACGAATTGCATTTTCATATTGACCACTATCTTCGATATTTTCATATTGTTGCAAATTATCAATTTCTATTTTATTTAACATGCAATATGCATCGATTGATTGTATTATTAATTCACTATCAAAATTATTCTCATAATTTCCTGATATAATTCCTGGATAATTTTTTCTAACTATTACGCTTACTGCATGATTAAATAAATTATTATTAAATAAATTAATTAAAAAATCAGGGTCAGGTGCAAACTCATATAATTCTAGAAATGATTCTAATGTTTTCATATTTGTAATACTTTCATCATATGATTTATTTTTAATAAATTTTTCATTTATGTAATTATTTACTATATTTATTGCTGTTAATGAATTATTTAATGATTGTTTTACTCTATTATTTAAAAAATCTTCTATTTTATTTTTGATAAAATCTTGATATGGCACACTTTCATCATAAGTTTTTTTAGATTTTTCTATTTCTTTTAATACTAAATCATTGTACTCTAATTTAGATATTTCTAAATATTCAAATGAATTAAAAATCGTATTAATTATTGGTAATAAATCGTTAAATATTTTATTTGAATCTAATTGTTTAATTTGAATTAAATTTAGTTCCATTAACTCCACACCCTTTAATTTTTTTAAATCTAATTTTATTTAATATGCTAACACATTTTTCTTATTTAGTAAATGCTAAATCGAATTTAATTAATAAAAATGTAGTTTTTAGCTACATTAGTAATTTTTTTATTTATAAATTTTATTTTAATTTAAATTTTAAAGTAATATTCCCATTACCTAATATATTAATTAACTCTTCTTTAGTAATATTTTTAATATGTCCTAATTTTGTATAAGACCAAGAATTGGAATTATAAAATAAGCTTATTTGATTTCCATTATACAAAACTATATCCCCTGCTTCTGTTTTTATTTGTTTATCACTTGTTGGTAAATTAAATCCTAAATTACCTACTTTTTCAAAATTGCCATAATCTTGTGCGAATATAGTTAATTCTTTTTGTTTTAATATTTCAACTAGTTCTTTTACAGCATTATTATTTTCCAATTCAATGTCTAAGTAATTATCATTTATAACAAGTAAAATCTCATTTTTTTCCATTTTATCCTCTGTTTCTAAATTTGTTTTATTATTTGAATTATTATTTACAACAAACAATATTGTCATACTAGCTAATAAAATAATTGATATTAAAATAACTTTGATTTTCATAGTTTATAAATCCTTAATCTCTTGATTTAAACGAGTCTAAAATATTTCCATTTACTGCATCTATATAATATTCATATTCATAATAATTATAATCAAAACTAACTTCAAAAACAGTTTTTCCATATCTTGTTTTATTTTCTAGTTCTATATCTACATCATATATATCATTTTTTGATATATTTAAATTATCAAGTACTATTTGTAAAGCTTTATCATTTGAAATATAATTATTTGATTGATTATTTGAATTATTGTCTTTAGATATATTGGATTCATCATATTTTGTTTCATATTTTTTATTATAAATATCTTCATATTTGTCTTCTAGTTTATCATATTTAAAGCATAAAAACACTATACCAATTATTAGAATAGCAATTATTACTATTAACATAATTATAACTAAATTATTTTTTTTATTATCAATATTTTCCATAAAATTTCTCCTTTTTTATTAAATTTAAATATCTTAAGAAACAATATAGAAGCCTATTTTCTAAATTGCCAAATATATCAATTCAAACTATAAAAATTATAACATAAATTCTAACATTTTAAAAATCAAACTAATCAATTAAATAAATAAGACCAAAATTAAGACCTAAATAGTACCTAAAAAATAGAAACCCTTTAAAATAAAGGGTTGGTATCAACCTGGTGTCCTAGGAAGAAGTACGACAAATTTATTTTATTAATTTTTTTTGTTTTTCTTGTTTGTATAAATATTCTTCTATATATATTTGATGATAGTCTGGATTGTATTTTTGTAAGTTATTGAAAAAATCCATCATAAGAGCATTGAAAGGTTTATATCTACTACGAGCATTTCGTATCCTAATACTTCTTAAATGAGGATATAAATCTTCATAATAAGTAAATTTTAATTTATAGTATTCTCCTTCATTGCTAATTGTCATAGAATCAGCTTTTTTATAGTCAAAAGAAATGCTATCATCGCTAATCCAAATAATTTTTTCATTATTAAAAACTTTTTTATATAATTCACTATTTTTTAAGTTTTGATTTGCTTCAAAAATTCGTGTATGTAATCTTCTTTTCTCATTATTGTCACTACATTGTGACAAATCATAGTCACTTACTTGAAATACATCTCCTTTTTTAAATGATTTATATAATACATCAAACAAATTATAAATAACCATATTTTCTTTTGTTACAAAAAAATCGATTTCCTGATTTCTATCAAAAGAAGTAAAATATAAATCACCATTATCAGAATATATTATTCCTATTTTTTTATTGTCATCTATCAAATAATAATTATAAAATTTACTATCACTTGTATTATGTCTTAATATCTTCAATATCATCACCTTCTTATTGTTTTTGACAATATTCAAGTGTGTTTTCTAAATTGTCAAAATTTAATATAAAAGTATTGTTTTAAGAACATTTGTTTGGTATAATATCAATGGATACATTTGAAATATGTCAGATGTTTTCCCTTTCGATTATCAAAAGATAAAAGAAAGGTGGTGGTATTTATGACAAAGAGAGAATTTTCTCAATTTATTGTAATCCTACTATTATTCTTTATAGTAATCACTTTACTATTTAAATAATAAAAACATCTGATTTCAACAATAGTTGATTTCAGATGCAGTCCATAAGGGATAACATCTGATTCTCACAATCAAATGTATCCTTTTTTATTTTATTCAAGTTTCCTTGACATATTCAATATATCATAAAAACGACTTTTTGACAAGTCGTTTTTTGAATGTCGTTTTATTATTTCACTAAAAGATGCAAATTTCTAATCAATTAAATAAATAAGACCAAAATTAAGACCTAAATAGTACCTAAAAAATAAAAACCCCTTAAATAAAGGGGTTGTTAGTGTCAGTCTGGTGTCCCAGGAGGGATTCGAACCCCCGACCGCTGCCTTAGAAGGGCATTGCTCTATCCAGCTGAGCTACTGAGACATTGTTCTAAAACTTTAGAACAAATTGATTATACTATAATTTTTATATTTATTCAATACTTTTTAAAACAGTTTTGTAAATTTCCTCATCTGCAACATTTATAACTACCCCTGCAACATCATAATTATCACATACTGATAAACTTATTGTATATATTACTTCTTCTAATATATTTTTTTCTTCTACATCACTAAAGATATACTCATTAAAATTAAGATACATCATGTCATCTTCTTCTACTGCAGATAAAAGTTCAGCATTACTATTTAAAAAACTCATTAAATTAGTATTATAAATAGAATTACCACTTAGTTCATCAATTACTATTTTTATTTTATCTCTATCATCATTTAAATATTTAGTTACAGGTACATAATAATAATCATCATTATTTTTGTTTATATAATAAATCGTTACTTGATTTATATCATTCATAGAACTTATATCATATTCTTTATTTATACCAAAACTTCGATCTAATGTACTAGGTAAATTTATTTTAGTTTGCGGTAATTTAGTTAAAATATCTCCTTCTACATATATTATTACTTTATCTACTCCATCTATACTAGTTAATGTATAAACTATAGCTTCTACTAATTTTTCTTCCATTTCTTTAGTTGTATTTAATAATTCCTTAGAAAAATCAACTTTTATCAATCCATCTTCATAACTTAAACTAAGTATTTTAGTATCACTTGGTAATAAGGATTTAAACCCATTAGGGATTTTATCTTCATTGACTCCTCCACTTATAAGAACTTCTAGTGTTTCTTTAGCAATACTTTCAATATTATTAGAACTTACAGCAACTTCTGTTTTTCCTAACATACTATAACTATCAAGTAAATACACACTTGAAGTTATTGCCTCTGTACCTACATATTCTAGTTCTTGTGGAATATCATCTAATTCCTTTCTATCATTTGGTATTAAATAAATAAGAAATAAAGCAAATAAAGATGAGAAAGATATTATAAATTTCCTTGTAGATATTTTTTTTAGCATAGTTCACCTCTAATAAAACATATGAAAAAAAGCATATAATATACGCTTTTTATAATGAAATTTCGCCAATTTTTAAAAGTTCAACTATTGCTCCAGCTCTTCCTTTAACACCTAATTTTTGCATAACATTTGATATATGATTTCTAACTGTTTTTTCACTTATTTTTAGTTCCTCAGCAATATCACTAGTTGTTTTATTTGAAACAAGTAGTTCGAAAACTTCTTTTTCTCTTTTTGTTAAAATACTCTTGGTCATTATTTCCCTCACTTCCTAGTTGGGTGGTTTATACTTACTCATATTATTTTATGTAACCAAGCAACTTATGTGAGGGACTACACCCTATTACTGTTGAAACTTAACTGAAACATACATTTCACTATCATAATTACTTTGTACTGTTCTCATAATATTATTCGCTAAAGAAGAATCATGTTCTTTACTTAATACAACTACCCTAACTTGATTTCCATTTACTTTAACAAATGATTTTAATTTATATGTATCTAGTATTTGTTTTTCTATTTGTTGTTCTTCACCTTTATTTAAATTAAGTGATTTTATTTTTTCATATGCATCATTTTTTTCTTCCAATGTAGATTCAGTACTTGTTAAAATATCTTGTAATTGTTCTATTTCATTCATCATTTGTTGATCGGATTCAACTCTAAGACTTGTAAGAATTGTACTTTCATCTACATCTACATTTACTTCTTTATTAACTTCTGCAGTACTATCTGTATAATCACCATTTGTTGTTAACAATAATTCACTAGGCATTGTAACATAATACACACTTAAAACTAAAATTAGACAGAAAAGTGTTAAAAACCATATACTTCTTTTATTAATCATATTATTCCTCCAATACTTTTTCTATTAAATAATATTTTTTATTTAAAAATATATTACAAAAAAAAGTTAAAATATTAACTTTCTCCAAATTTTTCAATATATTCTTGATATGTCATTTGTTTATCTCTAATTGTTCCATCTTTTTTAATTTCTATAATTCTATTTGAAATAGTTTCTATTAATTGCTCGTCAAATGTAGAGAATAAAATAGGTCCCATATATTTTTCAAGTCCATTATTTAATGAAGTAATTGATTCCATATCCAAATGATTAGTTGGTTCATCTAAAAGTAAAATATTACCTTTTTCAAGCATCATTTTACTAAGCATTAATCTAACTTTTTCTCCTCCTGATAAAACTGTTATTTGTTTTAATCCATCTTCTCCAGAAAATAACATTCTTCCTAGAAATCCTCTTATATAACTTTCTTCTTTATTTTCAGAGTATTTTCTTAAGAAATCTACTAATGTTATTTTTTCATTAAAATATTCATCATGATTTTTCATAAAATAAGATATTTTAGTGTTGCTAGAATATTTTACATCTCCACTATCTTGTTTTAGTTTACCACTTATTATATTAAGAAGGGATGTTTTTGCGATTTCATTTTCTCCTATAAGTGCGATTTTATCATTAGGTCTTATTGTTATATTTATATTTTTTAATATTTCTTTACCATTTAATGAGTAATTTATATTTTCTAATTTGATTCCTTCTTTTCCTATCATTTTATCAAATTCAAAATTAATATAAGGATATTTTCTATTAGATGGTTTTATATCTTCAAGTACTATTTTTTCTAATGATTTTTTTCTTGATGTCGCTTGTTTTGATTTTGATGCATTGGCGCTGAATCTGGCAATAAAATCTTGTAGTTCTTTTATTTTTTCTTCTTTCTTCTTATTTGAATCTTTCATTTGTTTTTGTATAAGTTCACTAGATTTTAACCAAAAATCATAGTTACCTACAAATAAAGTTATTTTTCCATAATCTATATCTACCATATGTGTACATACTTTATTTAAAAAATATCTATCATGTGATACTACTAATACTGTGTTTTTAAAGTTTATTAAAAATTCTTCTAACCACATTTTACTTTTTAAATCAAGTCCATTTGTTGGCTCATCTAATAAAAGTATGTCTGGATTTCCAAATAAGGCTCTTGCAAGTAAAACTTTAACTTTTTCTTTATCTTTAAGTTCCATCATTTTTTTATCTAAAAAATCATTACTAATACCAAGTCCTGATAATAATATTCCAACATCACTTTCTGCTTGCCAGCCATTCATTTCATCAAATCTTGCTTCTAGTTCTGCAACTTTTATTCCATCTTCATCATTAAAGTCTTCTTTCATGTATAAAGCTTCTTTTTCTTTCATTATTTCATATAGTTCTTTATTACCCATTATGACTGTTTCTAATACTGTATATTCATTAAATTCGTTATGGTTTTGTTTTAATACTGATATTCTTTCATTTTTACCTATTATTATATTTCCTTTTGTTGATTCAATATCACCACTTATTATTTTTAAAAGTGTTGATTTACCTGCTCCATTTGCCCCTATTATTCCATAACAACAATCTTCTTTAAATTCTAAATTAACATTTTCAAATAATGTTTTTGTCCCAAATCTTATTGATAAATTTTCTATTTTAAGCATGTTATCACTCCTAACTTTACATATATTATCATATTTACAAAAGAAAAACTAGATTAATATCTAGTAAAAGTGTATTGTTCGTCTTTTTCTATTAATTCATCCATATAAGGTATATATGGTAAGTCTTTATATCTTTTTTTAAGTTCAACAAATATTTTTTTCATATTTTTTAATGTTTTTATTTTTTCACTTAGTTTATCATATTCGTATTCATCTATTTCAAATATTTCTTTATAAAATATTGAAAATATAAAGCATAATAACATTGATAATCTATCAAAGTTATAATCAACTTCATAATCACATTGTCTATATTTAATATAATCTTGAGTTAAAAGTGGAATTTTATCTCCAACTACATTATTTAAACTACAACTTTCAAAGTCTATAAAATAATGTTTATAATTTTTATCAAATATTATATTATCAAAACTTAAATCTAAAACTACTATTTCATTTTCATGTATATTTTTTAAAGTTGTTGTACATTCATTTATTATTTTTAAATAATCAGATAATTTATTATTTTGTTTTTTAAAATCATATAAAGAATGTGAATTTTTTATATAATCACTATATATTCCTTTAAATTTACTATTTAGTTTTAATTTCCCTTTTGGTAAAATTACATTTTCGATATCATAACCATCTAACATATTTATTTTTAATTCTTTTCTTTTAATAATATATGAAGGCATTTTCGTATATATTTTATAAAAGTATTTTTTATCATGATAAATATTTCCTTCAGAATTAGCTAAACAATTAATTTCATATAATTTAGAAAAATCTATTTCTTTTATATCTATATTTTTTAACATAATACCCCTTCTTTATAGGGCATATAATACATTATTTTATAAGTATTGTCAATTTTAGTTATCTATTTTAATTATATCTGAATCATTTGGAACTATTACATTATTTAATTTTAATTTATTTAGTTCTACTCTAATACTACCAATAACTTTAATTTCCATTTTATACCTTAAAAATCTAATATTTAAAAAAGTGAGAAACCTCACTTAAATATTTTATTTAAAATTTTCCATTGAAGTTATTACTCTTCTTACATTCATTTCATTAAATGGTTTTGATAAAACATCAACAATAGTATAAGTAAACGCTTTTTCAATAGTTTCTTTAGTATCATCACCTGTTATTATTGCAACAGGTATTTTAGAAAATAAACCATTTTGTTTAAAATATTCTAAAACTGCAAAACCATTAACATTTGGCATATTTAAATCTAATAAAACACCAAATAAATCATTATTATTAGCTACTATATCAAGTGCTTCTTTACCATCTGTAGCTGTAATAATTTTATATTCATCAGAAAACATTTTACTAATTAAATTTCTAATAATATCAGAATCATCTACAACTAATATTGTTTTATAATTAGAATTAAGTGTTCCTGTTTCTGTTCTTACAACAGGTTCTTTTCCTAAATATTCTCTAACTAAATCAACCATTTTATTTGCTTCTTCAACTAATGAATCATAGTTATTATAAACATATAAATTATTGTTTGCTTTACTTTCCATTTCATGATTATATGCAAGCTCAGCTAATTTAGTAAAACCTAAATACTTAGAATCACTTTTTAATGAATGAACTAGTATAGCATAATTTTTCATATCAGATTCTTCTTTATATTTTTTAATATCAGATAATTTCTTATCTATAGTATTTAAAAAATCTTCTAATGTTTCGTTATATATGCTTATATCACCAAATAACTCCAAACTACTATTTACATCTATTCCATTGCTTATTAAGAAATTTGTATCTTTCATACTTTCACATCCTATCAAATTTATTATATCATACTTTTATTACTTTCAACTATTTTTTTTATTATTTATTTTTTCTAGCCATATATTCACCTAAAGTTAAATTGTTTTGATGAAGGTAAGTTGCGATTTCTACACCAACATATCTATAATGCCATGGCTCACTTATATAACCAGTAATAGATACTTTATCAGATGGATAACTTAAAGTAAAACCATATTTATACGCATTTTCCATCATCCATTTATATTCTTTAGTTGAACCAAAATTAGTATAAGAGGTAGTATTATTCATAACATCAATCGCTAAACCTGTTTGATGTTCAGAGTGCCCTGGTCTTGCAGAATAAGTATCAGCTGATTCTCTACCATTTCTATTTACATAGCCATTATAAATATTATCTTGAGCTTTATAACTTCTATATGTAGACATAGCTTTAATATATAAACCTTCTTTTTTTGCATCACTACATAATGTTTCAAAAGGAATTTTAGCTTCGCTTCTAATATAATTATTTCCTGTTGAATAACTACTATCTATTAGTACTAAATTACTTGGTTCGTAATCGCTTGGTAATTGATTATATTTATCTACTACTACAAGTAAATCATCTGGATTTGTTACTTTTTCTATATTTGAATAAAAATCATAATCCAAATTCATATTTACATATGTAATGGTATCAACAACATTTGTATTATTTTTTTTACTATAATCTATATATCTACTTAAATTTTCATTCTTAAAATATTCTAAACTTAAGTATTGTTCTAGATTATCTATATGATTATTTTCTAAAATGTATTTTATATTGTCATACTCTAATTGTTCATAAATTGTATTTATTTGAGATACTGAATACCCAATATCTAATAATTTATTTATATCTTTTATAAAGTTTTTATCATCTACATAATTTATTTTAATGTAATCATTTACATATTTAGAGTTATAATCATCTGATAATAAAGCAGTTTCTAATGTCTTTGAATATTTTTCTTTAATAACAATTTCATAAATATTAAAATCATTTATCTTACTTATTGCTTCATTATTATAATTTAAATCTTTTAACTTATTTTCTTTTGAATTACTAAATATAAAATATGTAGCTATAATAACACATATTATAGGTAACAAAATATATATAATTTTTTTCATAAACTCCTCTAATCTGCCTTAAGTATATATCTATACATAAAATTATCTTTAATTACAACAAACCAACTTTCATATCCTTCAACTTTCTCATAATAAAGTATAGGTGATTTGTACTCCTCTTCTAAATCAATCATATCTTCAAATTCTTTTATATCTACAAATGTATAATCTTCATATTCAACAGATGAACTTACCTCAACTAATATTTCACTATATTCTTTAAATATTTTATCTATTTGTTTTCTATATCTTGATTTTGTACTTATAAATATAACATTTTTACATAAATATATAAGCAATATTAGTGATGTTGTTAATGTAACACTACCAATAACAAAAGGTAAAATATTTATATCATTATTTACTGTTTCATCTATTACTTTACTATCATTTTCTTTATAATCAGATGAAATCATTATTACTTTTTCAGATAATGGAATATTTAATTTTATTGCATCATCATATGTATAATCTTCACCTTCTAAATTTCCATCTATTTTAACATTCATCTTTAATTGTAAATAAGCTGTTACATTTATACCTTTTTCCATTATGTATTTTTTAACTATTTGAGCATATTGGTCATAATTTATTTTAACACTATCACTTAATCCAAATCCTGATGTTTTTTCAAATACTCCTTTTTTATCATTAACTAATACATAATCAATAGTATCTATTACTTGTTTTCCATAGTTAGCATTTTCATATTCTATAAAAAGTGTCCCAACTATATTATATAAGTAATTTACTTTAGAATCTCTACTGCCTTTAAAATTGTAATTATATCTTATATCTATATAGTCTATATCACTTGCAATAGCTGGTTGATTCATTTCTATATATTCTTTATCATTTATTGAATTATCATTAAGATATATTCTATAATCAGCATTGTTTGAAATATCATACTTGAATTTATAATTATTTGTTTTATTTGAATTAAAACTGTAATAAATTAAGTATATAGCAAACAAACATATAATACATAAAATAGCGAATATAGTCATTCTAACCCATTTTTTTAAAACTTTTCTTTTATGTATTTTTTTTCTCATCTATTTCACTTCCATTTCAATTAAAAAGTTCATTTAACCATACTGTAGGATAGCCTATAAATGGTATTGTTAATTTTACTATTCCTATTATGTCTTGTTTTTTTACTTTTTTACTATCTTTTGTAGGATTGTTATCTCCTTTTGTAATATAAAGTGTTTCACCATTCTTTTCTTGTATTTCTACAATTCTATGAGCGATTATCATATCATCTAATCTATAAACTATTATATTATATAAATCAAGATTTTCCAATTCTTTTGTATCAG
Source organism: uncultured Bacilli bacterium (assembly GCA_947629815.1). Taxonomy (GTDB): domain Bacteria; phylum Bacillota_I; class Bacilli_A; order RF39; family UBA660; genus UMGS872. The sequence continues at coordinate 20,462 of CANRFG010000009.1, read as the reverse complement.
GTTTACTGTAAACAACAATATCTCCTCTACTATATGTTGGAACCATACTATTTGATAAAATTGCCATTGGCTGATATTTAAATACTCCTACAGTAAAACATATTAATATTATTCCAAGTAATAAAATAGGAACAAATAAAAATGGATTTTGTTTTTTTATTCTTGATAGTTGTTGTTCACTTTTTTGATAGTCATAACTTATAAATACATAAATTAAAGCTGTTAAAATTATATTCATAAATCCATTTAAAAGGAAATTCAAATTAGGAAATATTGGAGATATTATATATATTAATTCTATTGGTATTTTATAAAAAAGCGATAATTTATATGAACCTATTTTACATAGATAAGTACATAATGCATTTGAAAAAATAAGTGGTAACAAAGTTGATGAAAAATATTGAAATAAAGATGACATATTATTTATATTTGAAAATAAAGCATTAAAATTTATACCTATAAATATAAATAATATTGTAGTTAAGATAATATCTACTTTATTTTTTGATATTGAAATAAAATAATTTCTTATGTATTCTTCAAATATAATAATTACTATATATTGCCAAATATTTTTAATTACTGATAAAATATCATGTTGATATGGACTATATTGGAATCCAAATATTAGTCCTAAAAGGAAATAGATAATTATATAAAATAATACGATTATTATTACTTTTTGTATATTATTTATTTTATTTTTATATCTTTTGTATCCTTTTTTTAAAATCATACAAATTAAAAAAAGTATTATCCAAAAAATAGGATTTATCCATAAATAATATATTGCATTAAATTTACCTATTAAAAATAAATTTGATATTAACAAATATATAAAAATAGTTATAAAAATTGAAATAAATTTTGATTGTTTCATCATTATCACCTAAAGAAAAAGCACCAACAATAGTTGACGCTAAATATTAATTACTTTGAACATAATCTAATGTAATAGTTATTGCTTTTGAATTAGCATCTGGGCTTACTATTCCTTCAAATTTTGAATTGAAAGTTGCTACCACCTTCAAAGTTAGTACCTCACCTGATTTTAAAATACTATTTGCTTGAGGTGGATTTACAAATGAAAAGTTTATTGCAGGTGCATCACCTGTAATAACAGGCACTAATTGTTGTAATTTAGCATCTGTAGTTCCAGCATTAGCAACTGTAATTGTATATTCTATACTATCACCAGGAGCAGTTAAATTTGCAGCAAATGTTGCAGTAGTTGCAGTATATGTTGAAGTAGTACTAGTTGCATTACCTGTTGTATTAGTTACCGAAATATTAGTTATAGCAACATCCCAACTATTTGGAATTGTTGCAGTTCCTCCTATTGTAAATGTTGTTGCAAAAGCAGCATAACCAACTGACATAACCACTATAGCAATTAATAAAACTCCAATTAAAATATTTCTTTGGTCTCTTTTTCTCCCCATAAATCTTCCCCTACTTTCTATAAGAATTATAACATAATAAATATAATTTGTCATTGTTTTTTAATTAAATATTTTAAATATTAAATAAACTCCACTTGAAGTGGAGTTTTAATTGTGAATAATTAATATTCACATTATTATATTTTACAAATTATTTGTTTTTATACATTTTATTTAAAAATTTATTTTAATTTTAATATTTCTTTTTGATTAAGTCCTGTACTTGAAATTATTATATCCATAGAAATACCTTTTTTAAGTAGATTTTTTGCAACTTCCTCAATTCCTATTTTTTTACCTTCTTCTTTTCCTATCTTAGTTGCATATTCTATCTGTGCATCCTTTACCATTTTCTCTTGTTTTTCTGCATCATATAATCCTAATATTTTCTCTTCTTCTAATAATCTTGTCATTTTCATCGCTAAACTTTCCAATATCTCATCACCTTTCACTTTTTCTTCTAATTCTTCTATTTTTTCTATTACTAATGGCATACAATATCTCTCTAGCAGATTTGTTTCTTCCTTATCATAACATTTTTTTCTTATATATGCAAGGTCTACATGATATTCTTTAAATTTTTTACTTAATACTTCTTTTGTTTCCTCTTCTTGCATAACAAATCTATATACTGCTTTTTCTCCTTCAAATTTACTATAATTATCAAAATTTATTTGTATTACTGTTTTTATATCTTTATACTTATCTCCTACCATCATTTGGTCTGCCATTATTTTATGCATATACATACTATTTTTTTCTATTATTCCTTCATAATAATCTCTATTCATTTCTAAATTTATTATATATTTACCTGCTGTTATTATTATATCTGATTTTAATCTTTTATCTTTTACATTTTTTATATTATGTTCTATATTTTCTATATGCATATTTTCTAAACAATTAATATCTATATTTGTTATTAAACTTATTAATTTTTTTAAATACTTTTCATTTTCCTTGTCCAACATTATTGTTTTAAATATATAATCATAAGTTGGGTCTAATAATTTCATTGTTGACAATACATTACCTCCTTATGAGGTAAGAATATCATTTGTTTTTTTCATTGTAAAATCAGCAATTTTTAAATTCTGTTATATTTTTTTACCAATTTTAAAAATCTGCTTAGCCAATTTTTAAAATCTGCGTTATTTTCTTATATTATTTATTACAGATTTTTAAAATATGTAATTTTAAAAAAAATAAAAAAGAGGGTTCCCTCTTTTAATAAATAACTGCTCCTAATATAATAGCAAGTAGGATATATAATACTATTAATATTATATAGTTAATATTATTTTTAGGAGTGCTATTGCATGAACTTTGGCAAGACATATTTTCAAACCTCCTATTTTATATTATCTATTAAATATATGCACCAAGTATGATGATTAAAAGAATAAATAAAACTAAAACTATTGCAGCTCCGCTTACTCCTGTATTACACATATATCTCATCCTCCTTTTTGTGTTTCTAAAATATTTTATGGAAAATAGAAATATGTGTGATTACTTAAGTTTAAATTATTGATTTTTTATGTATTTTTTGTTATTATTTTATATGTATGGTTAATGGCATACTAAAGGAGGATTTATGAAGAAAAAGACATTAGCTGTTGCTATGTGTGGTTTATTAATTTTAACAGGTTGCGCAAAATCACCTAAATTATCTGATGGAAAGGAAGTAGTTGGTTCAATTGATGGAAAAGATGTAACTGCTGAAGAAATATATGATTCAATGAAAGAAGATTATGGAACAAATGCTCTTATTTCTATAATAGATGATTATATTATAAGTAAAGAAATAACTGATGATAGTGAGTATAAAGAACAAGCAGATATTCAATTGCAACAATATAAATTAAGTTATAGTTCTGAATGGGAAGATTTCTTAAACTATTATGGATATGATTCTGAAGATGAAATGAAAGCTGACATATTAACTCAACTTAAAACTGAAGCTGTTGCTAAAAAATATATCAAAGATGAAATTACAGAAGATGATTTAAAAAAATATTATGACGAAAATATTTCAACAGAATTAACTGTTAGACATATTTTAATTAAGTCATCTGCTTCATCTGATTCTTCAACTGAAGAAAAAACTACTAGTGAAGAGGAAGCTTATAATAAAGCTGTTGATTTAATTAAAAAACTTGATGAAGGAGCTAGTTTCGAAACTCTTGCTAAAGAAAACTCAGAGGATACAGGCTCTGCAGAAAATGGTGGATTAATTACAGGAGTAAATAAAGCTGGTTATGATAATAGTTTCTATAATGCTGCTTTAGCATTAAAAGATGGTGAATATACAAAAGAACCTGTTAAAAGTGCTTATGGATATCATATAATATTAACTGTAAGTCGTACTGAGGCTGAATCTTATGATACTTTAAAAGATAGTTTATATGATAAAGTTGTAGATGATAAAATAAGTAATGACCAATATTTAACGTATAAAACTTGGGATAGTATTAGAAAAAAATACAATTTGAATATTGTTGATACAACTATTAAAAATTCTTATGATTCAACAATAAGTCAAATAAATAAACAGTAGTTCATCACTCTACTGTTTTTATTTGTTCATTTATTTCTTCGTAATTAAATCCTTTTTGATATAATTTCATTCTTATTTTTGAATATAATTCTTTACCTTCATATTTTTTACTTAATTTTGTATATAATTTTTTATATTCTTTTTCTATTATATTATCGTTTTTACTTATGTTTTCATCTAATATCGATTTTATCATTGCTAATTCATATCCCCTATTTAATAAATCTGATATTATTTTTTGATTTAATATATATGTTGAATATTTAGTATTGGATTTTATTTTTTTATTTATTATTCTTTTGCATTTTTCATATATAACATTATCATCTATTTTAGAAATATTATCATCTATTATATCTTCATTAATGCAATATTTTAATAGTTCTTGTTTTATTCTATTTGGGCCATCTGAACTTAAATATATTCTATCTGATATATATGCTTTAGCAAAATTTTCATCATTTATAATGTTTATTTTTTTTAGTTTTTTTATTATTTCTTCTGTATAATCAGGATTTACTTTATTTATATATTCTTCTATTTCTTTTTCGCTTCTAAGTTTTTTATCTATAAATTTTAATACTTTATTATAACAATCATAATATAATGTTTCGTTATTTATTTTATTTAATAATTCACTACTCACATCATTTTTAAATAATAAATTATTTTGTAATATAACATCATCATATGTAGTAATAATTTCTTTATTTTCTAATAATATTTTATATTTATTGTTTTTTAATTTTTGTATTTTTTCTATTTTCAATTAAATCACCATATTAATTGTATAACTCAAACATTTGTTTGTCAATTGTTTAAAAAAAATAATGACTAAAAAATCATTATTTCTTAAAATTTTAAATTCTTAATTATATGATGCACATGCATCAAATGTGTTTTTGTTTTGATTTAGTCCATTATAACATCTTGATTTATCTTCATCTAAATAGTCTCTTATAAATGAACTATAACATGCTCTACTATTACCATCTGTACATTCTAGCTCAAAGTCATCATAATCATGCTCTTTATTATATTCTCTTATTTCTTTTATTTTTGTTGGTGTTAATGTAACTGTATATAATGGCTCTTTAGTATATACATCTTGTCTATCTGTTATATATTTTTTTATATCTTCTGTTGTCCAGTTTGAACCTGATACCCTTCCTGTTCCATTATATCCAGGAAATGGATTTGATAAATCTATTGGTCTAAATACTAATTTATCAAATGGTTGTTTATCACATGTACCTGTTTGTGGATTATATGTTGGGCTATCTTGACTACATATTGTCAACTGATTTGTTACCACTGTATCTAATGAACAATCATAGTTTGAAGGTTTATTTCCTATAAAGCCATTTTCAAAATTTAACTCTACATAACATCCATCAGGATTAGTAGGAGTAAATTTTCCACCCAAATTCTTGCATGCACTTGAATGTTCAGTTTCAAAGGTTATATTATAATAGTATGTCGTTTGTGTGCATGCACCTCTATCTTTATCCCAACAGTCATATCCAGTAGGGCTTTCATCACTATAGCAGGTTGTCCAACCACCTACGTGTTTAGAACAGTAATCTAGACGTGATGAAAATACTAAGTCATATTCATTTTTATAATCTTCATCAAATTGTTCTTTCGCTTTATCAACTTCGTCGGAATCAGTTCCTAAAATCTGTTTCAAACATTTCCCTGGGCAACTATCTTTATTTGTTAAATGTACAACATTGCCTTCCAAACCAGATAGCATTCTATCAAATAATCCATCATTCGTAATGGGTGTTAATAGTGACACTTTTATGGCATCCAGATATGTCCCTGTTGCTTTCAATACTGGTGTTTTAAAGTTTACATCTGATAAATTTTCATTAGATTTACTTGGTTTTAAACTATCTGTTCCTTGTGCTGTAAACTTGTCAACATAAGGATTTTTTTTAGATTTTGGAATATAATTATATGTTGCTGTAAAAGATAATGAATAATATGGAAGTTGATATTCTGTTACACCATCTGTAAAATCAGTATCTAAATTATATGATATATTACCTTGTCCAGACACAAATTCTACCTGATTATCGTCAAAATATTGTAAAAATATATTTGTCTTTAATTCATTATACTTTGTCTTAACATATGATTCCAACTCTGTTTTAAAAGCTTCTTCTTCCTTTGTATCATCAGAAGCATCAATATAACAAGTAGCACTTATACCAATGCTTGGTTTTTTATTTTTAGCTATTGGTATAAACATTCCAGAAGTTACTGCTTTTAAGTTTGTAACTAAGGATTGTAAATCTGTAACTAAAGTTTCAGAGCAATAAATACTACCATTTGATGTTGCATATCTAGGATTATACAAAACGCAATCACCAACTACATCATACTCTTTACTATTTTCATCATTTAAGTTTTTTATATATTTTCCTTTAGAAAGAGATACCAAATTTTTATCAATTTTTTCTTTAAATGCTTCATCCATTGTACACACTTTTAATGAAGAATAACATTTATAGTTATATTCCCAAACGTCTAAACTATCATCAGGTTCATCATCTTCTTCTGGTGGTGGTGTAAAATAATCAGAAACTCTAAGCCAGTTTACTCCATAGGCTTTTCCACCAATGTCAATATCCCTTAAAAAACTATAACAATCTGAATGCATTGACCCAGTTGATGTTCTATCAAGTGAATTACAAACATCACCATTACCACCATTATATTTACTAAGCCTATCGCTATCAACATCAACTCCCTTTGGAAGAACTCCCTTGTAACCATATGTAGTTCTTAAAGTATTTATATCCGAGCTAGTCATATGAAAATTAAAAGCAAAATTCCCCAAAATATAAGGATTTATAAGTCCCCTATACCTAGATTCAGCATCATTTTGATAATAATTGAACGAATCCCCTGGTTCTGAAACCTGTTGAGCTTGCCCAGATAACCAGCTTGCAATTTGATTGGCTGTGCCCATGCTACTTGAATCTTTTAAACTCCAAGAATATGAGTCACAACGCTCAGCTGAATCAATATCATAGTTTGGATTTTTTATTCCATTTTCTTTATCAAGCCAATATTCACTAGCATCTTTTCTACATTTAAAGAAAACTGAATAAATTGGGCGAAGTTCTACATATAAAGGATTATTTTTATTATATGTATTTTTAATATCACTACATTTAGTACCTAATGCCCTTTCAACAAGTTGACAAAGATTATCTTCATCTTTAAAAAGTTTTAAAACTTCATCACTTGGATTAATTGCAGGATCACTAAAACCCTTACCATTATTATCCCTTGCATAAAATGAAACATCACCAACTTTAACTCCTTTTTGTGTATAAAAAGTTGCTTGAATTTTCATATTTGATGCGTTATCCCAACAAGCGAAAAAATAGTTATTTATCGGCTGACAGTTGAGTGTGTCATTTGAGCCACCACTACCTGCACTATCAAACTCTAACGCATAAGTATTGTTATTTATCAAACAAAAAAATATCAACAAATACAAAAATAATACTTTTTTTCTCAAACCAATTACCTCACAATTCTATAATTTTTTAAAAAATTAACAATAAGTATAATTTTATTAAAAAGAACAAAAATATTTTTTTAATTTTAAACTTAAATATAAACAATATGTTTACATTTAATATTAAAGGATTATAAATATTTTTATATCTTGTTTATTTAATTATATCACAAAATGTGGCTAGTAGCCTATATATTTTTTAAAAAAAACTTAGAAAATAGTATGTACTGGAGGTAGACATGGAAAAAATTAAAAAAAATAAAGATTTAAAAGTAAAATCTTATATACATGACGATGAATACTATTACAAATTTATAAGAAAAAACATAAAAAAGTTTAGATTAAAACAAAATCTTACACAACAAGATTTAGCTGATATGATTGAAATGTCAAGAGAATATATTTGTGATATTGAAAATGATAGCAGAAATAAACATTTAACTATTGCAGTACTAGGTAGAATATCAGAAGCATTAAATATAGATATTTCAGAATTCTTTAAAGAATAAAAGAAGAACTAATTTTGTTCTTCTTTTACATGTATTAATCCTTTTGAAACTTCTTCAAGCGCCCTACCTATATTTTTTTTGGAAACATAATCCTTTTCTTTCATTTGTAAATGATTAGTTTCTTCGATTTCCTTTGCTCTTTTAGAAACTACATTAACAAGCAAATATTTTGAGCCAACTTCAGTTAATAATTTATCTATTGAAGGATATATCATATTATCACACTCCCTATTTTGATAATATAATATATTTATTTAAACTTCAAGTAATTCGTCTTAATTTTACATTTATTGACAAATGATTTCTTTTATTAACTCTGTTTCTATTTTCTCACTGCCTATTTCAAAACAACTTAATATTTCTTTTATAGACATATCTTTATCTTCTAAATATATTTTTAATAATTCTTCATCTTTTTTAACATAATCACCTATTTTTTTATTTAAAACAATTCCTACTTTGTAATTTATTTTATCTTCCTTATTTACTCTGCCACCACCTATTAATTTAACAATTTCTCCAAGTTTTGAAGTATTAATTTTAGTAACATAACCTTCTTTTATACTTTTTACAGAGAATACTTTTTTAGCTACTTCTATATTATCAACATTTCCACCTTGTGCTTTTACAAAAGATAAAAATTTCTCATAAGCTAAATTGTTCTCTAAATTATATATTACTTCTTTTTTTGCTTCTTCAAGTTCTATATTTTTTGCCATACTTACCATGTGTGAAGCAAGTAATATAACTAGTTCTCTTACATCTTTTGGTCCTTTATTTTTAAGAACATCTATACTTTCTATAACTTCTAATGAATTTCCTATTGCATTACCTAGAGGTTGATTCATATCACTTATTATACAAACGACTTCTTTATTATTATCTTTTCCTATTTCTATCATTAGACTAGCAAGTTCTTTAGCATCTTTAATATTTTTTATTAATGCACCATTTCCTACTTTTAAATCAATTACTATTTTATCTGCACCACTTGCCAATTTCTTACTCATGATGCTTGATGCAATAAGTGGTATCGATTCTACTGTTGATGTCACATCTCTTAGAGCATATATTTTCTTATCTGCTGGAACTAAATTTCCCATTTGACCAACTATCGCTATTTTTATATCGTTTACTTGCTTTATAAAATCATTTAAAGTCATCTCTGTTTTTACTCCAATGGATTCTAATTTATCGATAGTACCACCTGTATATCCAAGACCTCTACCACTCATCTTAGCAACAGCAACACCACAAGATGCAACTAATGATGCAAGAATTAATGTAGTTTTATCTCCTACTCCTCCTGTTGAGTGTTTATCGACAACTACACCATCTATACTTGATAAATCTATTTTATCGCCACTATCAAGCATTATTTTTGTCAAATCAAATGTTTCTCTTTTACTCATATTATTTATTACGATTGCCATTAATAAAGCACTCATCTGGTAATCTTTTACTTCACCATTTAAATAACCATCTACTGCATATTTTATTTCTTCAGTAGTAAGTTCTAGTCCATTTTTTTTATTTTCTATTATTTTTATTATATCCATTTTATCACCACTTTTATTTTATCAAATTGCTTATATTAAATCTATATTATTTTTGAGAGTATTTATATTTTAGTTTTAAATATATATCATCCATTTCTTCATGTGATAATTTTTGTTCATCATTAATTAGTATATCAAGTATTTTTTGTTGTAATTCATCTATTTTTATAACGCTAATATTAGAACTGTTATTTATAAACACTTCATTTTTACAATTGTATCCTAAAACAATTAAAGAATAAAATATATCATCATCTTTATTAAGTAATTGTTTTAAGCAATCTACATGGTATTTATTTTGAATAATTGGGTTAATATTTAAGTTATATTTTTCTTTGTTTAAAATTGTGTACCATTCACCATTTGAATTTGATTTTACTATACCATTGAAATTTTTATTTTCTATAACAAATATTCTTTTTGATGTTATAAGTATATTATCTATTTGAGTTGTTTTATTATTCTCTGCTGGAATTACTAAATCACGAATAACATGCTTATATACATCTATATTTTTATTCAATATTGACTCTGTCAAACTTTCACCTAATAAACCTCTAAATTCTTTTTCATCCATTTTAATTACTCCTTTATAGTAAATATATCAAATCTTTTAATATAAATCTACAATTTTAATTTTTTTAATGTAAAGTAAAAGATTTTTATATTAATAATTTATAAGGAAACAACTAATTTGTTATTTAAGAGCATATTTAATCTTCATATTTTATTGATTTGTTTTAAATTCTTTCTAAATAAAAAGGAAATATAGCATTTATAAGTAATATTATTATTTGAGGTGAGAATATGAACTCAATAAGTGGTGAAGAAAATGAGTTTACTTTTGTACAATATTTAAATAATAAAAAAATATCAATGTTAAATCCAATGTTTAAAGATTTAATTGATGAATTGTTTCCATTAGAAGATGAAAATTCAATAATAAAATGTTGGAAAAATCATCTTAAGCAGAAAAGTGATATTTTTATTAAAATAAATAATAAAATTAAAGGTATAAGTATTAAAAAAGGAAGTAGAAATTCTGTTCATGTCGAAAGAATTTCTGATTTTATACATTTTTTAATTGAAAATAATATTGAAAAGGATACTATTATAGAATATTTAAAATATCACTATGCTGATGGCAGTACAAATGGTAAAGGATTTAAACGATTATCTGCTAGTGAATATAAAAAAGACAATCAAAAAAAAATTGATGAAATTAATAAAGAATTTAATAATGAAAAAATTATAAAAGCAGCAATTGATAGATTTATAATTAAAGGTAATAATTCTGATTACTATATTGACGCTATCATAGATGGTGAAGTTGACAACTTTGTATGGATAACAAGAAACGATATAGTAAATATAATATTATCAAAAAAAGATGTTTATTCAACATCAGTACACTTTGGGCCTATAACTTGTCAACCAAAGAATAGGTGTTTAAATTATAATTCTTTATATGAAAAAGATCGTTTTTGTGTTCAAATGAAATGGTATAGTCTTTTTGATGATATTATAGAAAACATGAATAATAAAATCATGGATAGCGCTTTAAAAAATAATTATTAGAATATTGGTTACTTGGGAATAATTTTTAAAATTTCAAGCTTTTTTTAAATTAACTTTTTAATAGAACTTCCAAACTGACTACGCGAAACTAAATAATATGAAAAAAACTCAGTTTATACTGAGTAATCTACATATGGAGCAGGTGACGAGAATCGGACTCGCGTAGTCAGCTTGGAAGGCTGGAATTCTACCATTGAACTACACCTGCACAATTAAGTAGGCAATTATAATTATACATAAACTAATTTGAGATGTCAAGCAAAAATATACCCTTTTTCGAACTTTTTGCAAACATAATTCGACATAATATAAATTATAAACAAATTAATCTTATAATTCAATAAAAAAGATAAGAATTATCTTACCTTTATATGAACCTCTCTTAATTGTTGTTCAGTAACTTCACTAGGAGAAGACATCATCATATCTTGACCTGAAGCACTCATAGGGAATGCTATAACCTCTCTTATAGATTTCTCATCTTTTAACATCATAAGCATTCTATCAATTCCTATTGCCATACCAGCATGTGGAGGTGCTCCATACTCAAATGCAGTATAAAGTGACCTAAATTTTGACTTCAATTCATCTTCACTATATCCAGCAATAGAAAACGCTTTTTTCATTATTTCAATATCATGATTTCTAACAGCCCCACTTACTAATTCAACACCATTACATACAAAATCAAATTGATAAGCAAGAACTTCATCTGGTTTTTTATTATTTAAACTATCCATACCACCTTGTGGCATACTAAATGGATTGTGAGTAAATATCATTTTACCTTCTTCTTCACTATATTCAAACATAGGAAAATCATTTATAATACAAAATTCAAATTTATTTTCATCAAGTAAATTTAATTTTCTTCCAAGTTCATCTCTAATAGCTCCTGCTAAAGTCGCTGCATTATATTTATCAGCAATAAAGAAAAGTACACTTCCTACTTTTAAATCAGCAGTTTTTATTAAACTTTGTCTTTCTTTATCACTTAAAAACTTATCAATAGGTCCTTTAAAAGTCATATCATCATTAACAGTAATATAACCAATACCAGGCATACCTAAAGAAGAAGCATAATCAACAAGTTCATTAAACCAAGAATTAGATTTATCTGCAATACCATCTACTTTTATACCTCTTACTGTCGTATTAGAAAAAGGTTTAAATGTAGTTTCACTAAATTCATCTGTTAAGTCAATTATAACAAGTGGATTTCTTAAATCAGGCTTATCTGTACCATATTTAAGCATAGCCTCTTTATAAGGTATTCTTACAAATGGTTTAGAGGAAACTTCTTTATTACTAAATTTTTTAAAAACATCAGTAAATATTTCTTCACCAAGTTTATAAATATCTTCTTCTTCTGCAAAAGACATTTCCATATCTAATTGGTAAAATTCACCATAAACTCTATCTGCTCTTGCATCTTCATCTCTAAAACAAGGTGCGATTTGAAAATATTTATCAAATCCACTGACCATTAATAATTGTTTAAATATTTGAGGTGCTTGAGGTAAAGCATAAAATTTACCATGGAATTTACGAGATGGAACTATAAAATCCCTTGCTCCTTCTGGAGATGATGACGTAAGTATTGGAGTTTGAATTTCTGTAAATTCTAAACTATTCATTTTCTCTCTTAAATAAGAAATAACTTTTGTTCTAAATAAAATATTATCATGTACTTTTTTATTTCTTAAATCTAAATATCTATATTTAAGTCTTACTTCCTCATTTACTTCTGTTGATGTCATAACTTCAAAAGGTAAAACATTTTTACATTTTCCTAAAACTTCTAACGAATCAACTAATACTTCAATAGTACCTGTACTTATTCTTGGGTTATAATCATCTTCATCTCTTTTTCTCACTTTACCTGTTAAGCAAATTGTAGATTCACGAGTAAGTCCATCAAATAATTTGCCATCATTTGTAACTGTTTGAATAGTTCCCTTTTCATCTCTAACATCTACAAATATTACTCCACCATGGTCTCTAATATTTTCTATCCAACCTGATAATTTAACACTTTTTCCAATATCTTCTTCTGTTAAACTACCACAATAATCATTTCTATATTTGTTATTTGGTTTCATATTTACCTCTTTTCTATTTCCTCTTTCATCAAATTTGAAGCTAAACTTGGATTTGCTTTTCCATGTGTTTTTTTCATAACTTGACCTACTAAGAAATCAAGTATTCTATCTCTTCCATTTTTAACATCTTGTACTGCTTGTGGTTGTTCTTCTATTACTTCAAGAACAATTTTTCTTATTTCGCTATCATCTGCAATTTGACTAATTCCAAGTTCATTAACAATATCAGTTGGCTCTTTTTCATCACTTAATGATTTATATAAAACTTCTTTACCTTGTTTACTAGATATTTTATTTTCACTTACCATTTTAATTAATTCAGTTAACATTTTTGGTGTTACATAAATATCATTAATTCCTATTTCTAGTTTATTTAAATGTCCTAATATTATACTTATAATCCAATTTGCAGCAAGTTTTGGGTCACTACCTTCTTTTATACAATTTTCAAAATAATCTGCAATTTCTTTTTCTTTTACAAGTATAGTAGAATCATATCTTGATAAAGAATATTTATCCATATACATATTTATTCTTTCATATTGTAACATTGGTATTTCTGATTTTATTTCATTTATAAATTCATCTGTTACTTTAACAGGTGCGATATTTGGTTCTATAAAATATTTATAATCAACTGCATCTACTTTACTACGCATTGGATAAGTACAATTGTCTTCATCACTATATCTTCTTGTTTCTTGAATTACTTTTCCACCACTACTAAGTACTTCAGTTTGTCTTTCTATTTCATACATAATAGCCCTTTCAACATTGTTAAATGAATTTATGTTTTTCATTTCAACTTTTGTTCCAAGTTCTGTTGCATTTTCGTCCATAAGTGATATATTAACATCACATCTCATTTGTCCTTTATCACTTCTTGCCTCACTTGTACCACAATATAAAAACATACTTCTTAATGCTTCAAGAAAAGCAATAGCTTCTTTTGCACTATTTAAACATGGTTCTGTAACTGTTTCTAAAAGTGGAATACCTGAACGATTATAATCTATTAATGAATATGTGCCAAAATGGTCTAATGAAGCAGTATCTTCTTCTAAGTGGGTATCATGGATTAATACTTTTTTATCTACACCATCTACATTTATCATTACATATCCATCAACACCTACAGGTTTATGCATTTGTGTTATTTGATAACCTTTTGGTAAATCTGGATAAAAATAATTTTTTCTATCAAATATTATTTCATCAGGAGTTTTACAATTAAGCGCAATAGCCATCTTTAAAGCTTTTTTTACTGCTTCTTTATTTACTACAGGAAGTATTCCTGGAAATCCTAAATCAACAGGTGCGATATTTGAATTTGGAATACTTGAATAATCATTTTTTGAACCACTAAAGTTTTTTGAATTTGTTTTTAATTCACAATGAACTTCTAGTCCTATTACTACTTTATACATCGTATTCCTCCTTTAACAATCCTTTATACCCTAATTTTTCTTCTATTTTATATGCCATATTTAATACTAAATCATCTTCCATAGCTCTACCTGTTAAATTAATACTTATAGGCATTTTATTTACTATTCCACTTGGAAGTGAAATACTTGGGAATCCTCCAAAATTACCAATGACTAAATGGTTTTCAAGTATTAAATATCTATCTGATAATTGGTCAGTTTTTTCTCCAAATTTAGGTGCGATTCCACCACTTGTAGGCATTATAAGTCCATCATATGTTTTAAATAATTCATTCATTCTATTTACTACAAGTCTTCTTACTCTACCTGCATTTAAAAATAGTTTTTCTTGATTTTCTTTTTGTAGTATATAACTACCTAGTATAAATCTTCTTTTTATAAGTTCTGAAAAACCTTTTGTACGAGCATCGAACATTATTTCCTCTATACTATTACCTTCACCTCTTGGGCCAAATTGAATACCTGTTAAATTAGCATTATTACTTGTTGCTTCTGCACATGATATTGTCATGTATGTTGGATATAAAGCATCAAGTAGTTCTTTTCCAAATTCAACCTCTTCTACTATAAAGCCAATTTCTCTTAATTTATCTATATTTTCGTGGAAAATCTTTAATGTTTCAAGCAATTCAGTATCTTTTGAATCTTTATATAAATTAATATCACATGCTTCTTTTATATAAAATAATTTTTTACCTTTAATATCGTTTTCTAATGTACTTGAATATATTTTATTATCATCTGGAAGTGAAGTCATATCAAATTCATCTTGCCCTTTTATTACATCTGTTACATAAGCAATATCTTTAACACATCTAGCAAAACATCCAACATGGTCTAATGATGAAGCAAATCCAAAAAGTCCATATCTACTTATTCTTCCATAAGTTGGTTTAAATCCTACTACTCCACCAAATGCAGCAGGTTTTCTTATAGAATCTCCTGTATCTGAACCTATTGAAAAAGGAACAATATTTAGCGCAACTGAGGCTGCACTACCAGAAGAAGAACCACCTATCATACGAGTTTTATCCCAAGGATTTCTTACAATTCCTGTATGTCCTGTTGTTCCTGTTCCTCCCATAGCAAGTTCATCTAATACAGTTTTTCCAACAAGTACTGCTCCACTTTCCTTTAGTTTTTTATATACTGTTGAATCATAAACAGGTACATAATCTTTTAGTATATTTGATGAACCTGTTGTTAATATACCTTTTGTTGAAAAATTATCTTTTAATGCATATGGTATTCCATCTAGTTTAGAAGTACCATTTTCATGCATATATTCATCTAATATTGTTACAAAAGAATTATAATCTTCTTGATATTTTTCTGCTTTATTTTTTGCTTCTTCAAATAATTCTTTACTTGTTACTTCTTTTTTATCTAATTTTTCTCTTAATTCATCTATCATTATTCCACCACCTTTGGTACTCTTATTTGACTTCTATCATGATGTTTTGCGTTTACTAATAAGTCTTCTGTTTCTAAAGTATTTTTTACTTCATCTTCTCTTAGTTTTGCAGTGTATGTTACAAATGGAAAAGTCATAGGTTCAACATCACTTATTCCATCTATTTTTCCTATTAAATCCATTTGTTTTAAAATAACATCAAATTCTTTTTGTAATGTCTCATATTCTTCATCATTCATTTTAAATAAAAGTTTTTCTGCATAAAGTTCTAGTTTTTCTTTTTCAATCATATACATTTCCTTTCTAAATTAAAAAACACAACCAATCGTCCTATTAATCAGGACGAATAGTTGTGTTTATCCGCGGTACCACCCTCATTACCATTAAAATGGTCTCTTTTTTGTACATGGTAACGGGTACTAAATCCGGCTTAATTTACTATTATTTCAAATAAGCTACTCCATGGTGTTATTCGTATTAGTTTATTTATTAGTTTTCACCAACCACTAACTCTCTTAAAATAAAATCTAATATTACTTCTCCATTTCAAAGTATTTACTAATAGATTATACCATATTTTTTATATTTTGTTACATTTTTTTTATATTTAATACTTTTTTTAGTTTACTTGTAAAAAATTTTTTCTAAATGCTTATTATATTCATTTTCATCTATATAGTTAAATCCTAGGTAATATTCATCTGTATCTACATTTCCAGAATAAAAAATCCCCTCTTTAAAATTTGAACTAATAGAATATTCAATTGTTTTACCTTTTTCATATATGATTTCATGTTTTTTTATCAAATCTTTGGAACCTGTCTTAATTATTGTAACAATATCTTTAAAACATAAATCATCTACATTTTCTATTTCTTGTTCCTTTTTTATTTTAACAATTTCTTTTAATATTTCCTTTCTAAATAAAAAAACTTTATTTTTATCATACATAGTTTTTTTATCTATAATTTTTTCTGAATATTCATTTAATTTGCTTGTACATAAATATCTTGATACATAATTTGTATCATATACATACGATGAAAATATTTGTTTTTTATCATCACCTAATATATACCCTTTTATAGAACTACCATCATATAATATTCTAAAAGAATATTCTTTTTCTTTATAAAAATAATATCCTTTTATTTCTTTATTACTAATATTTATATTACCATTAAATTTAGATAATTCTATTAATTTATTAATATTTGTGTAGTCATTTATTATTTTATATAAAAATGAATTTAAAATATCCATTAAATCATCCTCTCTATATATTAAATGCCCAAATATTTTTTTTGTTAATTATAAAAATAAATATAAAACATATAATTTTATAGGAAGTGATTTATGTTTAAAAAATTATTAAAATATTTATTTAAAGATTTTTTTATTTTTAGTGCTGCCTACTCAAATAATATTTTCCCAGACCCTCTTTCTAAAGAAGAAGAAGATATTTGTATTGAAAAAGCAAGACTTGGAGATAAAGATGCAAGAGATAAACTTATTCAACATAATTTAAGATTAGTAGCTCACATAGTTAAAAAATACGAGCATAATAAAGACTATACAGATGATTTAATAAGTATTGGAACTATTGGACTTATAAAAGGTATTGACTCATTTTCATATAAACATGGAACTAGAATAACTACATATTGTGCGAGATGCATTGAAAATGAAATACTAATGTATTATAGAAATAACAAAAAAAATAATAAAAATGTAAGTATTAATGAACCAATTGGATTTGATAAAGAAGGAAATGAAATAAGTCTTTTAGATATTTTAAAAACCCCTGACCCTGATTTTGCAATGGACATACATTTACAAAATAATATTAAACTTTTAAAAAAATATTTTAATGTTTTAACAGAAAGAGAAAAAGAAATAATAATAAAAAGGTATGGATTAAATAATCAAGATGAAATGACACAAAAAGAAATAGCAGAAGATTTAGGTATTTCTAGAAGTTATGTATCTAGAATTGAAAAAAGAGCTTTAACTAAAATGTTAAGAGAATTTATAAAAAATAACCATAATTAATAAAGACTATTGTTTAGTCTTTATTTTATGATTATAAGTATTATCTATTCTATTAGAAATATTATTTATGTATTTCTCACTTTCATTTAAAAATTTTTTTATTATCATTGTTACATCTGATGTTTCCATTTTAAAATAATAAGCTATGGCTTCAGTAGAATGTTTTTTTGTTCCAAAATACCCAAATTTTAAACAAGCTATAATTAATTCTTCTATTGATAAATTATCTAACATATCTCTTAAAAATGTGTTTTTAATATTTTCAATAACTTCAATATACTCTCGCTTTTGTATTATATCTTCTTTTGGAATAACACAATTAACTCTTCTTTTAATTTTTTGTAAAGTATTACTATAAAAAGAATGCATACTTTTTTTATCCCATTCTTTACTTCTAATTGGATGTAATAAATCTTCTCCATAAGCTAATTTAATTAAATTAAGTTCATTATTTGATAATAAATCTGAATTTATTATTGAATCAACTTTTTTTATTTTTTCTTCATCTATTTGTGATAATGGTAACTCATAAACAAGTTCATATATTGTATTATATCCTCTATCGCTAAATATTTTAACATTTCTTTTTTTATTTTTTTTAGCTAATTCTTCTTGTCTTGCTTTTTCTATTTCATATTCTGCTTTACTTGGATTTTGTAAATATACTATTAAATTTCTAATTTCAGAATTTTTAAATAAATCTTTTAATGCTTTTGCTTCTATTTGACGAATAAATTCATGTGTAACATTGAATATTTTCCCAATTTTATCTAATTTCATTGGTACTTTCCCATTTAATCCATATCTTAAAATTAAAACTTTTGTACTTCTTTCATCTAATACACCACTTTGTAAAATTTGTAACATTTTTTCCCTTAAATCTTTATTAATTGCGATTTCTTCTGGAGTTTTTTCTTCTGATGGTATAAAATCACCAAGCTCTGCTTCTTCTTCATCAGATATATTAGAATTCAAGCTTATTATACCATTTGCAGTATATAATAAATTAAGTTCACTAGTAGAAAAATTATATTCTTTCTCAAATTCTTCTATGGTAGAATTTCTACCAGGCATATTTCTTAAATAATTTTCGTTTCCTTCATAGTCTCTAATATTAACAGATTGATAAACAGGCGACTTAATTAATTTAAATTTTTGGACAACAGACCTAGTTATTGCCTGTCTAATCCACCAAGTTGCATGTGTTGAAAATTTATACCCTTTTGTAACATCAAATTTATCAACTGCAGTAATAAGTCCAAAGTTTCCTTCTCCAATATAATCTAATAAACTCATCCCTGTTTTATCCTTTTTATAATTTTTTTTTGCGATACTAACAACAAGTCTTAAATTACTTGTTATTAATTTTTGTCTTGCTTGTTCATCACCTTGTTTTATTTTATAAGCTAATTCTGTTTCTTCATTTTTTGTTAACAAAGGATATTTAGAAATTTCTTTTAAATAAATCTTAGTTGAATCTTCTTTTTCATAAACATCAATAATGCTATTGAATTGTTCATCATCTTTTATTTCTATATTATTATAAGTACAATAACTTTCTATCATAGATATAGAGATGATATTATCAAAAACATAAGAAATATTATTATCTTTTATAGCAGTTAAATTTTTATTAACTACCAATTCAAAAATTTTATTTATACATTCATTTTTATTAAATAATCTAATAAGTAAATCTATTGATGGTAAATAATTTATATTTGTTAAAAATTGAGACAATTTATTAAATTCATTTAAAGCTTTTTCATATGTTTTTGGATAATTTAATTTTTGAAGAATATAATTCATTATTACTTTAAAGGCATTTTCTTCATCTAATAATATAGAACTTATATATTGATTAGAAATATTTCTAGCTTGTCTTTTTAAAAAATCTATATTTTTATATTTTTTTAAACTTTTCTCATCTAATTCATTTATATATTTCTTAATTGATTGCAAAACAAATTCAATATATTGTTCTTTACTTATTTCAAAATAACTATAATCAATATATAAGTTATCTATTATAGGTAAAAAGAATGTACGAAATTGTTCATCTGTATATTGTTTAATTTTATTTAAATCAAAATTCATAATACTACCCCTTTTGAATAAACTTGATGTCCACTATAATAGCACATTTTATTTTACAAGTCAAAAACAAATCATGCAAAGATGTAGTAAACTAGATGTGGGAAAATGTAAAATTATATAAAAAAAGAGAAAACACTCAAAAAATAAAAACTGTTAT